>CAYNXA010000016.1:0-14692 GCA_964401015.1 uncultured Oscillospiraceae bacterium | reverse complement strand
GGAATACTCACCGTAGGTGCGCAGGTGCGCCGTTAGGTGCGGGCGGATGATATCCCCTGTATGTGCGGCAAAATGCACAAGAAACCGCGGGCAAAATTGTCGTTTGTTACAAAATCGTAACAATCCGAAAAAGACGGTTGCTTTTTTTGCGGAAAGTTGGTATAATGTTAAGCGAAGGTGGATTAGAGTCCGTTACGATATGTATTTTTCGGCGGGTTTTATCCTTTCGTGCGCGATTCCGCGCGCGATTCAAAAAATCAGGAGGCATGAAGTCCATGAGAAAAATTGCAAAATTCTTGTCGACCGTTTTGGCGACGGCAACGGTTCTCGGCTCGTTCTGCTTCGGTACTTCCGCGGCGTCTTTCAAGGACGTTTCGGCTAAAGACGAAGCTCTGTACAAAGCCGTAACTTTGCTCAATACGCTCGGTATCGCGAAAGGTACGAGCGAAACCACCTACGGTGCAAGCAAAAAAGTAACCCGCGAACAAATGGCGGCATTCGTATACCGTCTTATGAAAGAAGGAAGATCGGTTGAGGGGGGCGAAAACCTCACGTCCTTTACCGACTTGAAAGACGATACCTTCTATTTTATGATTTCTTGGGCGAGCGAGAACGGCATCATCAAAGGTCGCTCCGAAACGATCTTCGATCCTTCGGGTTCGATCACGCTCCAGGATTGCTATGTAATGGTGACCCGCGCCCTCGGCTATGAAAAGGACGAAACCCTTTCGTATCCCTACGGCTTTATCGATGTTGCCGAGCGCCTCGGTCTCGACGAAAATCTCAGCTCCAAACTCGGCTACACCGACGAACTTACCCGCGGTGACATGGCGATCATTCTTTACAACGCGTTCTACGCCGACATGAACGAAACCTACAAAAAGGCGATCGTTCCCGCTTTCATGAAGCCCGGTCAGAACGTAACGAGTAACGTCGTTTACAAAGAAACCAACGAAACGGTCTGCCATAAGATCTACGGCGTCGAAGAAGTTTACCGCCGTGTTGTGGCAACCCCCAATTATGCCATCGACCTCACCGGCGTACAAAACGGCGGCACGGGCGAATATATCGCATACAAGCCTCTCGTTGACGAAAAAGTAGACGTTCCTTCTCTCCGCACGGCGGCGATCGTTCCCGAAAAGGATTCGACCCGTCTTGAAAAAGAAGAAGCGGTTCTCGCTTTCGCCGATCTCGGTTTGGAGGGCGAACCCGACGACTATTTCCTGTCCGACCTCGTTATGTACATGAAGAAGGACGGCACCATCCTCGGCGTTTCCGCGACCGGTAAGGTTACCAACGAAGCACCCAAGGTGGAAACTTTCTCAAGCTCCGATTGGGATACCTACTATGTATGGACGGACGGTAAGAGCAGTTCCGACAGAACTCTCGGAAACACGAGTGCCGAAAAACTTCGTACCGGTAAAGTAAGCTTCGGCACGTCCGCCGCGTATTTCTACGATCTGCCCAGCGAAGTTCCGGACGTTGCGTACTCGCTCTATCCTGTTGCCGGAAACACCGAAGGCACCATGGTATTCAAAGCCGACTACGACTGGGCGGGCTATAAACTCGACTTCAATTACGATGTAAAGTCGACCGACAGCCCCTACGCTACCTATACGGCAACCGGCAAAAAGATCGGTTACGAACGTACCAAAAACCACCACAGAATCAAGACTTTGCTCGGCACTGCCATGTTCGGCAACTACTATTCGCTCAACGCCTACGACTGCAACGGCGACGGCTATATCGACTATCTCTGGATGATGCCCTATACCTGGGGTCAGATCGTCGATAAGAAAGGCGACGCATACAAGATAAACAACAAGCACACCGGCGACAGTTCCAACCGCGCTTGCTTCGACAGCAATACCAATATGCCCGTAATCTATGTAAACGGCGCGACGGTCGAGGGCGGCACTTGCGAGGACGGCAAGCTTGTATTCGCCTACGTTTCGGGTCCCGCCAAATACGTTCGCATTGCCAACGACGAAATCAGCGATGCAATCCAGAAACAAACCGTTACCCTCGTTCAACACGACCCCGATAAGAATACGACCAAATGGAGCAACGGCTGGACCATTTACGCATGGAACTCGGTCGACGGTATCGTCGGACACGTTTCGTGGACGAGCGGCGGAAGCGAAGCGAACGGTATCATCCCGCTTCAGTACGACCGATTCGCATGGGATCAATTTACATGGGACGGCGGTAACTCGACCATCAAAAACACCGGTTGTGGTCAGTTCGATAGCAACTGGCGCGCTTCGACGGATTTTGAGGACGAATGGGAAATCTACCTCTATAACGGAAGCCGCGCCCTCTTCGCCAAGCGCCTCAGCGACAGCGTGGACGCCGCCAAGCAATATGCCGTTATCCAATACGTTAACGAAGAAAAGAAGCAGGTCGTTTTCCAAGCCGGCGGTATTGAAACCGACGGCACGCTCCAAAGCGACGATTACGTATACGCCTATATCGACGGCAAATATCAGATGGTAAAACAGGCGAAGTATGCCGCCGACGGCACGACGATTCAAAACGACAACTATTACGTAGACGGCGGTCTTGTCAACAGCGTTTCGACCTATAAAGTCGACGGCGACGGCAAGTATACCTTCACGAAGCTTTCGTTCACCGACGCCGACGCGAATGCCGCCGACCTCGCGGGACAAAGCGCATCCAAGACTTACAGCGTTACCGCAAAGAATATTTCACTCGACAAGTTTGTCAACAACGTATACCGTTTCGTTCCCAATCCTTCGAGCGGAATCCTTGACGCCAAACTCTCGCCCAACGGCATGAAGTATGTGTCGATCGAAGAGGGCGCCAAGATCCTCGTGAAGTATACGAACAGCGACGGTGACTCGGATTTCCGTATCTTCGACGCACAAAATCTGCCCGATTTCGACGCCGATGATGCTTCGATGAGCTTTACGAACGCTTATATCGTTCTTAAAAACCGCACCGACAGCACGGTTACCGAATATCTCGCGTTTATGTATTGCGAGATCGGCGGCAATATCCTCGATTCGAGCGACAACGACAACTACCGCATTTTGCTCGGCAGCAAACAGATCGCCGAGAGCGACGGTACCGTTGCGTATCGCTATAAGGGTGTTGACCCGATGACCGGTGACGAATACGACGACATCGCAACCGTAAAGACCACTTCGAGCAAGCTCAAAGATTTTGCTATGTTCAAGGTCAACGAAGAAGGCAAATTGATGAATACGACCGCAAGCGACGCCGAGATCAAGCTGTATAAGGATTCGAACCTTAAAGCGCTTGCAAGCTATGAAGCCGACGCCAATTTGATCTTCGTTCAAGGCGAAGCCGATGCGATCCGCGTTACCGACAAGACCGTATTCGGACTTTTGGATCGTAAGACCGGCGAATATTCGCTCCAAGATGCCGATATGCTCGCCATCGAAAAAGCTGATGACGATGAAAACGAATATTTCTTCACGAGCAAGAACGAATTGCAGCTTTATATGATTACCGATGACGAATCGGGCGAAGAGCTGGATTATGCGAAACTTGTTATCGTTGTAAGGGATGACGCGTAAGAGAATATTTCTTGTGTGAAATTCGTAAACCCCACCCGAAAGGGTGGGGTTTTGGCGTGTCGGGCACCCGTAGGCGCTGGGTCACCCACCGTTAGGTGCGTCGTAGGTGCGGGCGGATGATATCCGCCCCTACAAGGCAAGGGTTTGCGTTGGCGCAAACATCGGAATCCCTCCACCACGCTTCGCGTGGTCCCCCTCCCTTTAAGGCAAGGAGGCTTGGATATAGGGGCGGCGTGGTCCCCCAAAGCAACTTGTTGCTTATCCTTTAGGCAAGGGAGGCTTGATAAAAAGGACACGGCGCCCACCGCCGCAATTTTATTGAGAAAAATCCGAAAACCACTTGACAAACCGAAGAAAATCTTGTATAATCCTATTTTGTGAAAGGCTGAAGAAATGCCTTTCTCCTTACTCCGAGGAAAATTTCGGAGTCTTATGTCCAAAAGGAGGTGCAAAACATGGAACTCATCAACAAGTACGAAACTGTGTTCGTTCTCAATCCTGAGCTTTCCGAAGATGCCACAAAGGAACTGGTAGAAAAGTTTACCGGTCTTATCGCGGCAAACGGAACGGTCGAAGAAGTGAACGAATGGGGCAAGAGAAAGCTCGCTTATCCGATTCAGGATTACACGGAAGGCTATTACGTTGTCGTAACCTTTACCGCCGCTCCCGAATTTCCCGCAGAAATCAGCCGTATCTACAACATCACCGACGGTATTCTCCGTTCGATCGTTGTAAGACTCGACAAGTAACTATTCCGAAAGGTGGTATTCACGAATGGCAAGCTTTAACAAGGTTATTCTTATCGGTAATCTTGTCGCCGATCCCGAACTGAAAAAGACCCAGAGCGGTATCAGCGTGACGTCGTTCCGTATTGCCGTCGGTCGCCGTTACAACAAAGACACCGACGCACCGCAAGCGGATTTTATCGACATCGTTTGCTGGAGAAGCACGGCGGAATTTGTTACCCAATATTTTTCCAAAGGAAAACCGATTCTCGTTTGCGGTTCGCTTCAAACGAGAACGTGGACCGACCAAAACGGGCAAAAACGGTATTCGACCGAGGTTGTTGCCGATGAGGTTTCGTTCGTCGAACGCAAAACCGACAGCCAACCCCGCACTACGGGCACCTATTACGGTGAACCGCCTGCCGCCAAGCCCTCTGCGGGCGCCGGTATACCCGACGCAACATCGTTCGTCGAGGTGCCGACAGAAGAGGATCTTCCGTTCTGACGGTTTTTTTCGACGGAAGCCTATCGAAAATTTTACAGGAGGTTATGAATCATGGATAGAGAAGCTCAAAAGCAGTTTAAGAACCATAAGAGAAAAAAAGTCTGCAATTTCTGCGCCGAAAAGGTTGAATTTATCGACTATAAGGACGCAACCAAGCTCCACAAGTATCTTTCCGAACGTTCCAAGATTCTTCCCAGAAGAATCACCGGAACCTGTGCCAAGCACCAGAGAGAACTTACCGAAGCAATCAAAAGAGCACGTGTTATCGCCGTTATTCCTTACGTTAGCGACTGAGGAAAGGCCGAACCCGACACAAATGTGACGGGGTGACAAGCGCGACGCGCGTGAGCGTTTGCGCGGTTGTTTTGATTTTTCGCAATCAAAAGAATAAAAGAAGAGGACTCGGATTTTCCGAGTCCTTTTTGATTGGATAAAACGGGGGCGGCACGCCACCTCCCTCATCGGAGGGGGCAAGGATAAAGAGGTTCGCGCTGGCGTAAATTTCGAGAATCCCTCCACCACGCTTCGCGTGGTCGCCCAAAGCAACTTGTTGCTTTTTTTCTTTCGGCAAGGGACTGAATAAAGGGAACGCGCCTTTTTGCTCATCTGTAGGGAACGACCTATGTGTCGTTCCGTGGGATTTACGGCGGTGCTTTTGACGAAAAAAGGAGGAGCAGAGCTCCTCCTTACAAGCGTGTTGCGCCCGATTTTTTGCGGTCGCCAATTTCGTGCGCGCGCCTTTTCGAAATTAAAAGTCTTGTTTTTCTCTTGTTTTCCACGCCCCGTTGGTAAAGTCGGGGATTTCGACCGGTATATTGCCGCTCGCGATCGACTGTTCGGACAAAACCGAAACGGCGATCCACGCCGCCGCGTCGTATACGTCGATCGGCATGGGCTTTCCTTCGCGCAGATGTTCAAAGAAACTGCGAAATTCGAAATAATCGATACCGCCGTGACCCGAACTCATCTGTTCGGGGGTGAGGGTCTTCCAATACTCATGCAAATATTGATCATAAAAACGGGTCGCACTGTCGACGCCCTCGGTCGGATTCCATGTTTCGGGCTCGCCGTCGAGATGTACTTCGTTTTTGGTCATGTTATAAAGACCCTTTGTGCCGCGCACGGTAAATTCGCGGTCATACGAACGGGGCAGAGTCGTATCCAAACGAATCGAAATCGTTTCGCCGTTGGCACAAGTGATAAGAGTATCCACCACGTCGCCTTGGGCAAACTTTCTGCCGATGAGAGTTTTATCGGGAATGGTATCTTTACGGTCGTTGATATACTGTTCCATACCGGCGGCTTTGGACGCCATCGAAACCAACCGAACCATACGGTTGCCGCGGTTGATATTCAGCACTTTGGCGATCGGTCCGAGTTCATGCGTCGGATAGTTTTCGAGATTGCGGAACAAATAATGATTCATACGGTAATGACGTTTGCTGTTGCCGCTCGACACTTCTTCGCGGATATCGTGACCGTAAGCGCCGTGACAATACACGATCTCGCCGAACAAGCCGTCGCGCACCATGCGACGCACCATCATTTCATGTTTATCGTAGCAACAGTTTTCGAGGAACATGAACGGAACGCGTGTTTCTTCCCATACGCGAACCAAGTCGTAACATTCCTGCAAAGACGAAGCCGCGCCGACTTCCATGCCGACCGCTTTGCCTGCTTTCATGGCGGCGATCGCTACGGGAATATGAAATTCCCAGCCGGTAAATACCATAACGACGTCGATGTCCGGGCGTGTCACCAATTCCTGATAACTGTCGGTGACAAAGGGGGCGGGTTGTCCTGCGTCGGTGACGATCTTTACGCCCTCTTCACGACGATCTTCGTAAATGTCGCATACGGCTGCGATGGTAACGTCCTCTTGCAACAGCATGCATTTTGTGTTGTCTTTGCCTCGATTGCCGAGACCGACAACGCCTACGCGAATTTCTTTCATAAAAATGTACTCCTTTGCTTTTATGTGATGTATTTTTGGTTTTCACTTTTACGGAATCGGGTTTTAGAAAGAAAAAATGCCCCAAAACGCTTTACTTTCAAAAGAAAGTATGCTACAATTATCATACAATATCCGCAATCATATGTCTATACCTTTTCAGACCAAAAATATATAAAATCGGGTCAAATCAAAGGGTTTTTCCCTCGCTTCTTGTGTGATAAAGCGGCAAGGGCGCAAATGCCGCAAAAGAGATCGCACCAAAACGGACGATGCTCAACGAAAAAGCGCCAAACGAAAAAAGAAGAAAAACAAAAAACGAAAGGGGAGAGAGCAAAACATGTCCGAGATCTTGTCGGCAAAACCGATGCTTTCGATCGATCGCTTTTATTCGTTTTTTGTACAAAGTTTTGATCGCCATTTTGCTTTTCTCGGCGAATCGCATAATTTTTGGGAATGTGTGTTGGTGCTGGCGGGGTCGCTTTGCGTGTCGGGCGACGAGCGCATTTACGAGCTTTCGGCGGGGCAGATCGTCTTTCACAGGCCGAACGAATTGCATAAATTTCATGTTACTTCGGAAGAGGACGCGAACGTTTTGATCTTTTCGTTCGAGCTTTCGGGCGATGCGGCGGCGTATTTTCGCAACAAAGTTTTTCGCTTGAGCGACTATCAAAAGTCGATCGTGGACAATATGCTTGCCTATGCGAGAAAAGGTGCGCCCGCGGACTTTTCGCATAATACCGATTATCAAAATTTTTCGTTTGCACCGTCCGCCGTCGCGCCGACCTATTACCCGACGCTGGGGGCATACGTTTGCCAATTGTTTTATTCGTTGCATGAAGATTCGAACGAAATGGCACCGTCGCTTTCGCCGGCAGGCACCTTGTTTTATACCGCCGTTCGGTATATGAACGAAAACCTTGCCGCGTCACCGAGTGTCGATACGATCGCCGCCCGATTGGGCATCAGCCCGTCGGGGCTCAAACGGCTGTTTCGCACGTATGCGGGTATGTCGGTACACAAATATTTTTTGACTTTGAAAATCAATGCCGCCACCGAACTGTTGCAAAGCGGCGCGTCGGTATGCGAAACCGCCGAGAAATTGGGCTTTTCCTGTCAGAGCGGTTTTTCGGCGGCATATAAACGCGAGCTGGGCAAAATGCCGTCACAGGTGAAAGGAACGTGATACGAACGGAGCTTGGCGTGACGGTCGAAAACCGTCGAACGGTCGGGCGACGAAAAGCCGTAAAAAAATCACCAAACGTTCACAAAGATATCATGACCGAAACAAACAGCGCGTGTATACTGTACGCATAAACCCGAAAGGGACGGAATAATTTTTACAATCGGGAGGTACGCTCTTATGAACAATTATCCGAACCGTAACGAAAACGAAATCGAAATCGAAAATCCGAATCAAAATCAAACCGCAAACGCAAGCGCAAATGAAACCGCAAACGTAAGCGTAAGCGAAACGGCAAGCGAAGTTGTAAGCGAAGCCGCAAACGCAAGCGCAAACAATGTCGAAACGCAAAACGCGCTTTCGGTCGACGTCGGAGCGGCACAAGATACCCGCGCCGATATTCCCGATACCGCCGAGGGTGCCGCGGAAATGCGGACGAACCGTTTCGAAAACGCGGACGGGGACAATCGCGCAAATGCGACAACTGCGACAAATGCGGCAAGCACGGCGCACAACATCGACGCCGCATACGGCGAGGGTGAACCGAAAAATGCAAACGGCACGGGTGCCGACCCGCGCGGACAGACCGCCGAAATATCCTATTCGTCGGTCGGCGGATACAGCCGTACCGAGGGGTGGCAATACATCCCGCCGAAGAAAGAAAAGAAACACCGTTCGTCGCACAAAGGCTTGAAGGTAACCGCCATCGTTGCCGCTTGCGCGCTCCTTTTTTCTGCTGTGACTTTCGGTGCCTTTTCGGCGGGCAATGCGCTCGGCAAGCAATTCGCCGCATGGGAAAAATCGTTCCGCGACGGCAATCTGCCGCAACTTTCGATACCCGACGCTTCAAACGACGAAACCGACAAAGGCGGTGCGGATATAAACGGCACCGTTTCGACTCCGCTTGAAGAGATCTTGAACAACGGCCTTACGACGTCGAAAGAATTGACCGTCGGACAGATCGCCGAAAAATGTCGCAAGAGCTCGGTCGGTATCTTGGTGGAAATCGAACAGAACTATTTCGGACGCGTTTACACGTCGCAAGGTGTCGGATCGGGCTTTATTCTGTCCGAGGACGGCTATATCGCCACCAACAATCACGTCGTTGAGGACGCGTCGCGGATCACGGTGGTTTTGGACGACGGCACCGAATACGAAGCGACTTTGGTCGGCACCGATTCGATTACCGACATCGCCGTCGTAAAGATCGAAGCGGAAAACTTGCCGGTGATGGAACTGGGCAATTCCGATGAGGTTGCGGTCGGCGATCTGGCGGTTGCCATCGGTACACCCGCGTCGATCGAATTGCGCGGAACGGTTACCGACGGTATCATTTCGGCAGTCAATCGCGATATCGACATCACCGACGATTCGGGACGGGTCGTAAAGACCATGACCCTTATTCAAACAAACGCCACCATCAACCCCGGCAACTCCGGCGGTCCGCTGATCAATCGCTACGGACAGGTTATCGGCATCAACACCATGAAACTGACCGATGAATTCGAGGGAATCGGATTTGCCATTCCGATCAACGGTGCGGTCGGCATTATCAACCAATTGATCACCGACGGCGTCGTGACCGACCGTACGGGCAGCTCGGTTACCGGCAAACCTTCGATCGGCATTACCACCACCGATATTTCCGAACGCGAAGCCGCTTATTACGGCGTGCCGCAGGGCGTTTTGATCATTCAGATCAACAAATCGGGTTCCGCCGCCAAAGCGGGCTTGCGCCGCGGCGATATCATCGTGGCATTCGAAGGGGAGGAAGTTACCACCACCGACGAGATCACCGAACGCAAAAATCAATATAAACCCGGTGACGAGGTGACCCTTACCGTTTATCGCGACGGGGAGGAAAACAATTTGGACATTACTTTCGCACTGGATATCCAAAGCTGACAAGCACGCTTGCCGCACGAAACCGAAAAGGTGAGCCGAAAACCGAAAAACCGAATCGGAAGAATCGAGAAAAACGAATGTTTTCTTCCCGCCGCACGTCACCGCGCGAAAAAACTTTGAAAAAACGCGGGAAAAACTCGGAAAAACTCTTGACAAGCGGCACAGAATATTATATAATACCATGTAGCTTGAGAAAAATTATCTCTTTGCCTATGCGGAGGGAGGGAAAAAAATGGCAGAAGTTAAACTGAAAGACGGGGAAAATCTCGACAGCGCACTTCGTCGCTTCAAAAGACAGTGTGCGAGAAGCGGTGTACTCACAGAACTCCGCAAGAGAGAACACTACGAGAAACCCAGCGTAAAGCGCAAGAAGAAGTCCGAGGCTGCCCGTAAGCGCAAGTATAAGTAAGCGATTACGGAGGGGCTGCGTCTATTTCCGAAAATTTCTTTTCGTATTTTCATATAGATATAGACAGAATTTTGCAGTTTCCGAAAACCGATTTGTGGTAGCACAAATCGGTTTTTTCTTGTTTTGCGTCGTGTCGGTTTTTGCCGACTCATACGTTCCGTTGTAACACGCGACCGCCGAAAAAACGCGCGGTGCTTTTTCCTCTTCGAAAACGCAAGCCGACGCGATCACCGCAAAGTGAACGAACCGTCTGCCCGACGGCGGGAAGAAATAAAGGTGTCGCTGTGAGCGCGGCTTGCGCGTTCGAACAGGAAACGCGGCGGGAGCGGGGAGCGTGTTGACTGAAATCACAAAATGAGAACAAAGTGTTAATAAATGGAAAAATCAACCGAAATTTTCAAAAGTTCCTTGACAAATCTTGACTTTCATGGTATAGTATTATACTGCATTATAATTGAGTAATAGTCTGCTCTTTTGGCGGGCAGACGCACGAAAAATCACATAATGAGCGGAATTTTGAATGGAGTGATTGCTTAAAATGGTAGAATCTTCAAAGCTTCAAAAGCTTGTGGACGACGGAATCGTTAAGCGCAAATATTTGGGAAAAAATTTGCGTTACAGCTTTGCCAAGATCAATGAGGATCTTTGCGAAATGCCCGATTTCATCGAGGTACAGAAGAAGTCCTATCAATGGTTCCTCGAAAAGGGCTTGCGCGAGGTGCTCGACGACGTTTCGCCGCTGGTGGATTATTCCGGCAATCTGAACATCGATTTTATCGATTACACGCTGGATTACAATCCCAAATATTCGGTCGAAGAATGTAAAGAACGCGACGTAAACTATGCGGCTCCCCTGAAGGTGAAAGTACGCCTTTCCAACAAGCAAACGGGCGAGATAAAAGATGCCGAAGTGTTCATGGGCGATTTCCCGCTTATGACCGAAACCGGTACGTTCGTTATCAACGGTGCCGAGCGTGTTATCGTATCGCAGTTGGTACGTTCCCCCGGTATTTATTACGATTCGACCATCGATAAGTCGGATAAACGTCTGTTTACCGCTACGGTTATTCCGTATCGCGGCGCATGGCTTGAATATGAAACCGATGCGAACGATGTATTCTACGTTCGTATCGACAAGAACCGTAAACTCCCGATTACGGTTTTGATTCGTGCTCTCGACGAACGTCTTGCAACCAACGATGCAATCCTCGATTATTTCGGCGACAGTGAAAAACTGCGCGCCACCTTTGAAAAGGATACCAGCGAAACCGACGCACTCAAGAACGAGACCAATCCGCGCGACGAAGCCCTCAAGGAAATCTACAAAAAGCTTCGTCCGGGCGATCCCGCCAACGTGGACAGCGCGCAGATTTTGGTACACAATCTGTTCTTTGACCCCAAGCGTTACGATATTTCGGCTGTCGGTCGCTCCAAATTCAACAAGAAACTGGCTCTTGCCCGTCGTATTGTGGGCTTTGAACTTTCGCGCGATGTCGTAAATACCTTTACCGGTGAGATACTTGCCGAAAAGGGAACGGTATTGAACCGTGCCAAAGCCGAAGAGATCGAAAACGCCGGCGTCACCGAAGTGTATTTGCTGACCCAAGCGATCACCCCCACCACGCCCCGCATCGAATTTAAGGTGTTCGGCAACAAGACCGCATGGATCGACAAGCTCGGCGTTGTACCCGAAGAATATTACAAAGACCTCGGCATTACCGAACGTGTCAACGTCGAAGTGTTGGCGGACATTCTCGATTCGGTTGAAAATGCCGCCGAATTTCAGGAGCAATTCCAATTGCGCCGCGGCGAGTTGATTGCCCGTCACATTACCCGCGAAGATATTTTCGCTTCGATCAACTATTTGCTTTGCCTTACGCACATGTGCGGAACCGTCGATGACATCGACCATCTCGGAAACCGTCGTCTGCGTTCGGTCGGCGAACTTTTGCAAAATCAGCTCCGTATCGGCTTTGCCCGTATGGACAAGATCGTAAAAGAGCGCATGACCATTCAGGATACCGAAAACCTGACGCCTCAAAACCTCATCAACATTCGTCCGATCGTTTCGTCGATCAAGGAATTTTTCGGTTCGTCGCCTCTTTCGCAGTTCATGGACCAGAACAACCCGCTTGCCGAATTGACTCACAAGCGCCGTTTGTCGGCTCTCGGTCCGGGCGGTCTTTCGCGTGACCGCGCCTCTTTCGAAGTGCGTGACGTTCACTATACCCATTACGGCAGAATGTGCCCGATCGAAACGCCGGAAGGTCCGAATATCGGTCTTATCTCGTATCTGTCGACCTATGCGAAGATCAACGATTTCGGCTTCATTGAAGCGCCCTATCGCAGAGTCGACAAAGAAACCGGCGTCGTTACCGACGAGGTCGTATACATGACCGCCGACGTCGAGGACGAATACGTTGTGGCACAGGCGAACGAGCCTTTGACGCCCGACGGACATTTCGTAAAAGACCGTGTCACCGTTCGTATTCGCGAAGAGATCACCGACGTTGACGCAAGCCGCGTCGACTTTATGGACGTTTCGCCGAAAATGGTCGTTTCGGTTGCCACGGCACATATCCCGTTCTTGGAAAACGACGACAACTCCCGTGCCCTTATGGGTTCGAACATGCAGAAGCAGGCTGTGCCGCTTTTGATGACCGAAAGTCCGATCGTTGCCACCGGTATGGAATACAAAGCGGCAGTCGATTCGGGTGTCGTTGCCACGGCAAAAGAAGCCGGAACGGTCGTAAAAGCCGATTCGGATATTATCCGCATCGCCGAGGACGGCGGCTTTACCCGCGAATATCATCTCATTAAATTCAAGCGCTCCAACCAAGGCACTTGTGTCAATATGCGTCCGATCGTTATGGCGGGCGAACACGTGGACAAGGGTCAGGTTATTGCCGACGGTCCCGCCACCTCCAACGGTGAGATCGCGCTCGGTAAAAACGCTCTCATCGGCTTCATGACATGGGAGGGCTACAACTACGAGGACGCCGTTCTCTTGAACGAACGCTTGGTGCGTGAGGACGTATACACATCGATCCATATCGAAGAATATTCTCATGAATCGCGCGATACAAAGCTCGGACCGGAAGAGATCACCCGTGATATTCCGAATGTGGGCGACGACGCGCTGAAAAATCTCGGTCCCGACGGCGTTATCGTAAAGGGTGCCGAGGTACATGCCGGCGATATTTTGGTCGGCAAGGTCACCCCCAAGGGTGAAACCGAGCTGACGCCCGAAGAACGCTTGCTGCGTGCTATCTTCGGTGAAAAGGCCCGCGAAGTGCGTGACACGTCTTTGCGTCTGCCGCACGGTGAAAGCGGTATTGTCGTGGACGTTCACACCTTCTCGCGTGACGCTTCGGACGAATTGCCGCCCGGAGTCAACAAAGTTGTTCGCGTTTATATCGCACAAAAACGTAAGATCTCGGTCGGCGACAAAATGGCGGGTCGACACGGTAACAAGGGTGTCGTTTCGCGTATTCTTCCGCCCGAAGATATGCCTTTCCTGCCCGACGGTACGCCGCTGGACATCGTACTCAACCCGCTGGGCGTGCCTTCCCGTATGAATATCGGACAGGTGCTCGAAGTACATTTGGGTATTGCCGCTCGCAAGCTCGGCTGTAAGATCATGACGCCCGTATTCGATGGTGCCGACGAAAAGGGCATTGCCGCCTTTATGGAAGAAGCCGGCATGCGTCCCGACGGCAAGACGATTCTGTATGACGGTCGTACCGGTGAGCAGTTTGACAACCCCGTTACGGTGGGTATCATGTACTATCTCAAACTGCACCACTTGGTTGACGATAAGATCCATGCCCGTTCCACCGGTCCTTATTCGCTCGTAACGCAGCAGCCTCTCGGTGGTAAAGCCCAATTCGGCGGTCAGCGTTTCGGCGAAATGGAAGGTTGGGCTCTCGAAGCCTATGGCGCGGCTTATACGCTTCAGGAAATTTTGACGGTAAAATCCGACGACGTTATCGGACGTGTCAAAGCCTATGAAGCCATCGTCAAAGGTCACAATATCCCGACGCCGGGTGTGCCCGAATCGTTTAAGGTGCTTATCCGCGAGTTGAAATCGCTCGCTCTCGATATCACCGTTCTCGATGCCGACGGCAACGTTGTGAAGATCAAAGACAGCTCTGCCGAGGAAACCGATAAAGTAAAACGTGTGGCACCCACTTTCGATGAAGAAGGTAACGCCAACAATACCGAAGCCGGCAGTATCGACGATTTCCTGTTTGATGACGAGGACGCCGACGACGAGTTCGACGAGAATGAGGAATTCGACGAAGATTTTGACGCAGAACCCGACGACTTCTCCGACGACGAATAACGCCACGCGACAATTTCGAATTTCCTTCCCCGCCCCCCGACAGCCCTCGGGGGAGCGCGGGGGTATTGATTGTGAAAAGGAGCGGCATTAAATCAATGAATCAAAT
>CAYNXA010000015.1:0-14852 GCA_964401015.1 uncultured Oscillospiraceae bacterium | reverse complement strand
CCTCTACGCCCTCAACAAGAACGTCTGTGTGAAAATTTTCAATCGCAACGGCTTTTTCGGGCAGGGCATTTATCGAGTGGGGACGATTTTTCACTTTTCGTTCGAACGCATGAGAGGGAAACGAGCCGTTGCGATTGAAAATTTTCACACAGACGTTCTTGTTGAGGGCGTAGAGGTAGATCATACAGTCGAGTTGCAGAAATGCGGGAAGAAAACGCGCAAGCTTTTCAAAGCCCTGCCCGCAGTCGATAACGCCGATACCCTTTGTTGCAAGCAAGTTTGCGAGCGTTTGCGCGTGAGGAGCGGTGGCGGTATCGGCATACATAACGGCGGCTTTTTCGCCTTTTTCGACGGCATTTGCAAGGGCGAGCGCCGCGTCGGAAAGAACGGCGATATCGACCTTTTCGAGCAAGCCGAGAAAAGAGCCGTCGGGGGTGTTTCCGAACAAAGAAGTGTTTTCGTCACGTTCTTTTGACGAAAGAACGCTTTCGGCGGAAACGATCTTCTTTTTCAATGAAATGCCGTGCGGGGCGCTTGCACCGTCACAAACAAGGACATCGGAAAGGACACAGCCGTCACCGATTGTGCTGTTCGGAAGAAGAATACAGTCGGTAAGACAACAATTTTTGCCGATCGCGCAACCGTGCGACACGATCGTATTCGGCCCGATGGTCGTACCGTCGCCGACCGATGCGCTTTTTGACACATAGTAAGGCGGTATGCACCGAACGTTTTGCAAAGCAAGCGCGGCTTCATCCGAACCGTTATGCCCCTTTACGAAGTGTATTTTTCCGCGGAGTGCGTCGGTGCAACAGGTTTTGTAACTGTCGATCGAGCCGATGTCGCACCAATAGCCGTCGGCTTTATATTCCCGAAGCAGACAGCCGTCTTGCAACAGAGCGGAAAACAGGTCGTGTGAAAAATCAAACGGCGTTGCCGTTACGTAGCGTATGACCGATTCGTTTAACAGATAAATGCCCGCGTTGATTCGATCGCCGACCACTTGTGACCAGGGCGGTTTTTCGTGAATTGCCCGAATCCGTCCGTTCGAATCGGACACGACGATTCCGTATTCGAGTGGGTCATCACAGCTTGTTGTCAGAATGGTTGCATCGGCACGACTTTCTTCGTGCGCTTTTATCGCGTCGGAAAGATCGAAATCGCAGATACAATCGCCCGACATGACGAGAAAGTTTTCGTTCGGCTTGAGGTCAAGAAGCTTGCGGATCGTCGGCAAAGCTCCCGCCGTTCCGAGCGGTGTATGCTCATGACAATAGCGGATGCGTATGCCGCAACAGCAATCGCCGAGTCGGGCGCATATTTGTTCGGCGCGGTATTGAACGGTGACGACAGCTTCGGTAATGCCGTGTTGGTAAAGCAGACACAAGGTCTGTTCCAAAACGCTTGTATCCAAAAACGGCATAAGCGGTTTCGGGATCCTATCGGTTAAGGGGGCAAGGCGTGTTCCGCGACCGCCCGCCGTCAAGACGGCTTTGTTCATATCCGATTCTCTTCTCGCAGTCTTTGTACGGTACGGACGGGATAACCATTCGAAAAATGTACCGCAATTTTACGTTATCATTGTATGCGTTTTTTGCAAAACTATACGGTCGTACCGCGATATGCCGTAAACCGGCGCTTGTTTCGAAAAAAATCTTTTTTCGGTTTATCAAATCGAACCGTTTTTGCATACACTGCAATAGGAACATATTCGGAAAAAAGCGGTCGAAAGGAAAGTCGGAATGAAACGTAACTGCAAAATAATCGGTTTGTTTGTGATAGCGGCGGGCGTTTTGCTTTTGCTGCCGTGCTTTTTGCCGCCGATCGTCATGGTATGTGTGGAGGCGGCGTTGTTGATTGCCGTTGGGATCTTATATCTTTCCCTGTAACGCAATCGGATGCCGCATACTGTCGCTGATATTTCGAAAGGAGTTATGGTTATGCGAATTGTTGTTTTCAAACCGTCGGGCTTTGTACGCAAGTTTTTGACATTGTTTGTGAAAAACAAATAAGCGGATGCATAAAGTCGGGAAAAGCACCATATATTGCAAGCAGAAAAAACGATCAGCAAAAAGGAGTAAAAACGTATGAATTATACCTGCGCGCCGACGTCGTTTGAAAGTCTTTTGTCCGAAAAAAGGGAAATCGAAAAAGAAACCGAGTATTTGTTGCCCGAATATTTGCCGAACGTGCAATCGATCGTGCGTGCCGACGTCAATGTCAAAATCGACAATACGTCGGTGGGGGAAAACAACGTTTCGATCGGCGGTCGGTTGATCTATACGGTGCTGTATGTTTCCGAACACGACGGCGTTTTGAAAAGTGCGGTGTTTACCGACGAAATGAATGTGTATTTCGATACGGAAAAACGTGATATCGAAACGTATTCCGATACGGAATTACATACGTTTACCGACGCTTGTGTGATAACTTGCAACGTGAAAGCGGCGGGACAACGGCGCATTGCGGCAAAAGCACGCATCGGACTGTCTTGCGAAGTGCTTTTGAACGCAAAAAAGGCTGTCGAAAAAGAAAACGAGGCGCAAGACGATGCGTGTGATATTCAATATCTGCTTCGAACCATCGAATCGGGTGGAATCGGCGCTTCGGAAGAGTCGCACCGAGAGCTGAACGAAGAAATACACCTGGAAGAAGATATGCCGGAAATTTCGGAGGTTCTATCTTTCGACGGTTCTTGCTGCGTAAAAGAAGTAAACGACAGCGGTATGGGAACAGCCGAGGCGGTGGGGGAACTTTCGGTAAGCTGTTTATATACGGCTCACCGCGAGGACGGGGTCGAATACGTGAGTTTTACCAAAGAAATTCCGTTCCGTCTGGAAGTGGTGATGCCCGAAACCGTTTACGACGGAAAGTTGCTTTCCAAAGTGACGATCGCTTCGTTGAATGTGGACAGTGTGAGTGATTCGTACGGCGATCGGAAAGTGCTTGCGGTAAATGCCGAGCTGGTGACGCGATTGTTTTCGTTCGGGAATGAGAGCGTTTCGGTATGCGAAGATCTGTATTCGACCGAATGTGTGTGTACGCCGATTCGGCAGCGTGTGCGAAATTTCACGTTTATCGACACCTTTACGGGGCTTGCGTATGCCGAAGAACGGTTACGTACCGAACTGCGGGGAATCAGTGAAATCATCGGCACCGATTTGAAATTATGCTTCGGTATGCCCGAAAATGTTGAGGGGAAAATCTTTTTGCCCGCACGCGGCACCCTTTCGATCTTGGGACAAAAAGAAAACGGGGAAGTCGAATCGGTGCGCACTTCGGTTGCCGCAAGACTACAGTCGAACGATATCCCCCTTTCGCTTTTCGACGAGCGCCGTATAAAATGGTTGAACACGACCGCGCTTTGCTCACACAAATGCGAAATGGTCGGCGGGGAACTATTACTGAAAATTTGGGTACGGGAGGAGTATGCCGCTTTTCGCGACGAAAGCCCGGAACTTGTCTGCGGTTGCGAAAGAAGCGAGGAAGAACCGAAAAGCAACGCCTGTTCTTTTGCACTGTACTATCCCGACGAGGCGGAAACTGTGTGGAATGTCGCAAAGGCGCATGCGGTTTCGGTCGAGCGCGTAAAAGCCGAAAATAACATCGAGGGAGATCGATTTACGCAAAGCGGTCCGGTCGTTTTGCGTTAAGAAACGATCGAACGAAAGCGTGCGGCTTTTGTTCGAATAAGGCGCAAAAAAGTATCAAAAAAACAAAAACTCCCGTCGGAGCGCAAAAACGCTGCGGTGGGAGTTTTATCCGTTTCGGGTAAGTATCGTAAAAACAAAACGGAAGGGTGTTTTGACGGCTTATTCGTCAAGCTCTTTCGGAAGAACGCAACCGTAAAGACGTTCGGCGTTTTTGCGGAAAATAAGCGTATAGTCTTTGTCGGAAAGCCCGAGCGACAAAAGACGGTCGATTTCGACTTTCGGATCCCACATCGGATAATCGGTTCCGAAGAGGACGCGTTCCGCGCCGTATACGCGAATATAGTGGCGAATTTCGTCATCGCTCATCGCAAAAAAACAGGAGGAGCAATCGACGTAGAGATTGGGAAAATGGGGCAGAAGCAGCTCTGCCGATTTCCAAACCGAATAGCCGCCGAAATGGGCGCCGACGACGGTGAGTCCTTTATAGATTTCGAGTATCGGTGCCAAACGGTTCGGATTGGACATATCGTAGCGTTTGTCACCGGTATGCATCAAAATCGGCAGCCGTCCCTCACAAAGCTCGTAAATCTTCAGGCATCGATAATCGTCGATCTTGAAGCCTTGAATATCGGGGTGGAGCTTTACGCCGTGAAGTTCCAACGACAAGATTTCGTCGATGTCCTCTTTCAGTGTCGGGCTGTCGGGGTGAAGGGTGCCGAGTCCTGTCATTTTTCCGCCCGAAGCGGCAACCGAATTGGCGATGAAACGGTTGATCGACGATACCTGTGCGGGAGTTGTGGCGACCGATTGGACAACGTAGTGGTCAATAAGCCCTTTGCCGACCCTAAGTAAAGCACTTATCGTGCCGTCGTAACGCATGGGTATGTCGTAAAATTTGCCGGTGCCGTTTGCCGCTTTTTGCGCGATTTTATCGGGATAAATATGGCAATGGGCATCGATCACGGTATAACGTTTTTGATTCACGTTTGTCACTTCTTTCGTGGAAATGGTAGGTATGAATTTGAATTTTCATGTGCTTTTTATGCGCACACCGAGCAACTTTGCGACGATCTCGCACTGTTCGGGCGAAAGGATCGCACCGCGAAGTTCGCACATGCTTTCGGACAGGACGATGCTTTCGAGCGTATTGTCGGTGAGATCGATATCGCGAAGGGACGTTTTGAAGAAAACACTTGCTTGTAAAAGATTGTCGTCAAAAACGATATGCTTGACTTTGCATGCCGAAAAGACGGTTTCGGACAACTTGTTTCCGACAAAGTCTGCATCATCGAACTTTGATTCGGAAAATGAAGCAAGCGAAAGATTACAATTTCGATAGGTAACACCGTATTGAATACTGCCGTTAAGGTCGGTGCCGAGGAGCTTGCAATTTTCGAATGTGCAACGCGAAAAATAGGCGTCGGAAAAGAAACAGTTGGAAAGGTCGCAGTCGGAAAACAAAACGTCGGTGAAGCTTGCCGACGAAAAATCACTGTCGGAAAAATCGCAAGAACGAAAGCGGCAAAAGGAAACGGCAAGAGCGTCAAAAGAACCGTGAACGGTGCCGGCACAGGCTTCGCGATTTTCGTAACATTGTTCGTTTTGATATGCTGACAGGAGCGATTCGTACAGAGAAGATTCGGGGGTAAGCAATTTATTGAAAATCGGTTGCTTTTTCATACGGAATCCTTTTTCTTTCCGACGACGATGCGAGGCAATGAGGCGTAGTCGTAGCGTATTTCGGCGGTAAAGCCGTTTTCGGTAAGCAGAGCGGCAACGCCGTCGGCGGTGTCATAGCCCGTTTCGAAAGCAAAAAAGCCTTGCGGCGCAAGGCAATGCGCATAGTTTTGCAAAATGGCGCGATAAAAGCAGAGCCCGTCTTTTCCGCCGTCGAGCGCGATCGACGGTTCGCGCAATACTTCGCGGGAAAGCGAGGACATATCGTCGCTTTTGATATAAGGCGGATTGGATAGGATCGCGTCGAACCGTTCGTCGGTGCGATAATGCCGCAAGTCGGCGCAGATCAGCGTCAGCCGTGCGTCAAGTCGATGAAAGGCGCGGTTTTTTTCGGCGTAGGCAAGTGCCTCTTTCGAAAGATCGAGGGCTTGCGCCGAAAGGTCGTCCCGCGCGGAAAGAATTGCCGTCGGAATACAGCCGCTTCCAGTACAAAGATCCAAAAAACGACCGCCGCGCGGCAGATACGAGAGCGCATAGTCGACAAGAAATTCGGTTTCGGGACGGGGAATCAGGCACCCCTCGCCGCAAAAGATTCGTTTGCCGTAAAATTCCCATTCGCCCAAAATGTATTGTAAAGGGCGACCGCCGCATTTTTCGGACAAGGCATTTTGCAAAGCTTTTTCGGCGTCGGTCGTAAGCGTTTCATCAAAGCGTGCAAGCAACTGTTCCCGCGACAGGGAAAGAAAATGCGATAACAAGGTTTGCGCTTCGAATGCGGCGGTGTCCGCGTTTTTTTGTTCGGGGGGACAACTTTCGAAAAGGCGCTCTTTCGCAAATCGGTAATACTCACGTGCGGTCATGCGTCGGGACCTTGGTCGGGGGCGCTTTGCGTATCGGACGCGGTATCGTCGGCAATATCGTCGCGGTCGATTGTTTCGCCGTTGTCGTCATTGCTGTCGTTGTTTTCATCGGGAGCATCCTCGGACGCTTCGGCGTTTTCGAGAATCCGACGAATTTCGGGATAATCATCGGGCAGAGCCGCCTTGAGTGAGCGGATCGCCACTTCGATCTGTGCGTCGTCGGGCTCTTTGGTCGTAAGGCGCTGGATCCAAAGCCCGGGGGCGGCGAGAATACGGACAAGCAGGTTGTCGTGGCGTCCGGCATAGCGGATAAATTCATAGCCCAAACCGACAACGATCGGCAAAGTTAAAAGGCGCAAGAGGGTCTGTAACAGCGTGCTTTTGATGTTTACGAAGAAAAAGCCGACGAATATGCCGAGAATCATCATAACGACCAAAAAACTGGTGCCGCAACGGGGATGAAAGCGGGACTGCTTCTTTACGTTTTCGACGGTCAAAGGCAAGTAGGCTTCGTGACAGAACACGCTCTTGTGTTCGGCACCGTGGTATTGAAACGTGCGCTTTATGTCGGAAATCAAGCCGACAAGGGCAATATAGGCAAGGAATATCGCGATTTTGAATACGCCGTTGAAAGCGCTTTTCAAAAGGCGAAGCCCCGCGGAAAGTTCACCGACGCCGAAGATCCACTGTGCCGTTACGGTCGGGATATACATGAAAAGAAAGATCGAAAGGGCAAGCCCCAAAACCGTTCCGATGGCGCTCGCGACAGCGGTGATACTTTTTCCGAAATGCTTATCGAGCCATTTTTCGAATTTCGACGGTTCTTCTTCTTCCAAACCGAGCATATCGACCGATTTGTTCATGATTCGAATCGAAAGTCCCATCGTCGAAACAAAACTGACGACGCCGCGAATCAAGGGCCATTTCAATATCGGAAACTTGGCGGAAGCGGGGGTAATGTCCTCTACGTCGGTTTTGAGATTTCCCGACAGATCGCGCACGGTAAGAGCGATACGATTGCCGGCGCGCATCATAACGCCTTCCAAAACAGCTTGCCCGCCGACACTGCCGAGACGCGGGTCTTTGCAACAGTCTTTTTTACTCATATTTCACACTCAACTTTCTGAAAACGGACGAATGGTCGGTATTCTTTTCACATGGCGGAATATACTACATCAAAGAACGCGATAAATCGAAAGAACGTCGGTTCCGTTCAAAGCGGCGGTAAGTTCTTTTTGTGTCATGGATTCGGTGATAAGAGCGATCTTGCCGTTTTGGATCACAAAGTGATTGGACGGCAAGCGGTCCTTGAGTCTTTCGTCGCTTGCACGAACCATAAAGCGCGACGGAAATTCGGTCGAATCGCACAGGATAGTTTGCTCGGAAACCGACCAAGTAATCGTTTTTTTACATTCGCGTGCGATATCGACAATGTCTGCCACAACGGCGCTTGCGGTCGGCATTTTTCCCGCTCCGCGACCGTAGAAGAGTACGTCGCCGACGGCGTTGCCGCATACCGAAATGCCGTTATAGACGTCTTTGATGGCGGAAAGCATATTGTCGTTCGAAACAAGGTGCGGGGCAGTGATGACGTATGCACCTTTGTCGGTGCGGACGGCGCGACCGAGAAGCTTCAGCGAACAGCCGAGACTTTCGGCGGCGGCAATATCGTCTGAGGTGATAGACGAAATTCCCTCGCAAGGCACTTCGTCGGGACGAATTTGAAAGCCGAACGCGAGGCCAAAATGCAGATCTTGCGGCAAGTATCGACGCCGTTAATGTCCGCCGACGGGTCGGCTTCGGCATAGCCGAGCGATTGGGCAAGGCGCAAAGCGTCGGCAAAACTTACGTTTTCTTCGATCATTTTGGTGAGAATGAAGTTGGTCGTGCCGTTCAAGATGCCGACAACCGATTCGATCTTGTTGGCGGCAAGGCATTGCCACATGGGACGGATGATCGGAATACCGCCGCCGACGCTGGCTTCGAAGAGATAATTCACGTTGTTTTCTTTCGCAAGCTCCAAAAGCTCGGTGCCGAACTCGGCGACCACCTCTTTGTTGGAGGTTACGACGTTTTTTCCCGCAAGCAAAGCACGCTTGGAAAACTCGTAGGCGGGGTGAGAGCCGCCCATAGTTTCGACAACCATAATGACTTCGGGGTCGTTCAGAATTTTTTCGAAATCGGTCGTTACGCGATCACCCAATTCATGGTCGGGAAAAGTGCGGCGATCGAGAATGTATTTTACGTTAACGTGTTCGCCGAAAAGTTTTTCGGAAAGTTCGCGGTCGTTTTGACGAATGACTTCGGCAACGCCCGAACCGACTACACCGAAGCCCAAAATTGCAATCTGTATCATGAAAGTCTCCTTGTAAAGTATTAAAACATCCGATCGCAAAGTCGGAGATTTACGATCGATTGCCGTGCGAGGTGCGCACTTGTTTATTTGTCACCCGACGAAATTTGAATTTCGTTTAATTTCGCCGAATTTTCAATCTAACGTACATTTTACCACAGATTCGGCACAAAATCAACTGTATTTTCATGAATTGGAGAGAATCTCGGTATGTCGATTTTTAACAATACGGAAAAAACGCGGAAACTGTTTTACGTTTTTGTGCCGTTGTGGGGGTCACTTCTACTGCTGTCGCGCTACGGAAAAACGATTTTGTCGATTTTGCTCCCCTTTATCGCGGCATATATTGTTTCGAAAATTTTGCGAAACCCGACCGAATGGTTGGCGCGGCATTGGCACTTGCCGCGAAAAATTGTCGCATTTTTCACGGTACTGTTCTTTTATGCGGCAATCGGGTGTCTGCTTGTATTTCTTGTTATCCGATTGGCGCGGGAAGCCGCTGTTTTGTCCGACAGGCTGTGTTCGGTCGTGAGCGACGGTACTTTGCGGATCGCGGAACTGAAAGGCAAAATTTTGCGTGCCTTGCCGCCCTCGCTTGCGGTTTATGCGAAAAACGAAAGCGCGTCGGATGCGCTTGCGGTACTTTTGAAAAACGGCGCCGCTTCGATGGCACGCTATGCGAAGAATTTTGTCGTATCGTTGCCGCGCTTGGTCCTCGGCACAGGCGTTACGGTCTTGGCTTCGTGTTATTTCACCGCCGCGCCGTATGGCACGGAAGAACGGTATTTGCGCCGACTGCCCGAAAAAGCACGGAATTTTTTTGTCGACTTTCAAGAACAGGCGGCGAAAATCGGCGGAAAATATTTGCGCGCATACGGCACGCTTGCCGTTTTAACTTTTTGTGAGCTGTTCGCCTGCTTTTTGCCGTTGATACGCGAATACGCCTTGCTTGCGGCGGTGGCGGTCACCCTTGTCGACATTCTGCCTGTATTCGGGACAGGGACGGTGCTTTTGCCGTGGGCGGCAATCGAATGGATCCACGGAAACGGCAAACGGGGCGCGGCGCTGTTACTCATCTACGTGTTCGTTTCGGCGGTACGGCAATGGGCGGAGCCGAAGATTCTCGGAGCGTTTATGGGAATCTCGCCGCCGATTGCTCTCTTTTGCATGTATGCGGGCGGGAAGCTGTTCGGGTTTGTCGGGCTGTTTCTCGTGCCGTTTGCGGCAGTTGTCGTCAAGGGAATGCAAGACTGCGGAAGTATGCCGTCACACGGACAAAATATAAAAACGCCGAAAGAGAAGATCGGCGAAGCGCGGGAAAAATACAAACGTTATCGAAAAGGGCGATAACGCCGAGAATAATCGAGAATATCGAGAGCAATCGATAAAAAACGGTCGAAAAGCGTTTGCCTTTCGACCGTAAACGGTTATTCTTTTACGATGAAGCGATCGACGTCTTTCAAAAGCTCGTCGGGGTTGTCGCCTTGAATCATCATTTCGACCGGTTGGATGAGGTCCAAACTGAAAATGCCCATGATCGATTTGGCGTCGACAACGTAACGGCCCGATTTCAAATCAATGTCGCCGTTATAGCGGGAAACGGCGTTTACGAAAGTTTGTACGTCGCTGATGGACGTAAGCTTTATTTTTAACTGTGTCATGTCGGTAATATCCCTTTCCAATACTTTTTCGGATGCGTTTCAAAACGCTTTCCAGATCAAACGAGAATGCGAAAAGCGCGAATTAGTCGGCAACGGCAACGCTGTATTTCCACGTGATAACATCACCGGCGGAAGCAATCTTCGTCGAAGGAGCATAGTCGGCTTCGTCGATGCCGTCGTGGTCGTTCAAAAGATAATGCCAATAGTTGGATTCTTCGGTGTCGGCATAGGCATAGTCGGCAAGTCCGTCCAAGCTCTTGAAAGATTCGTCGTTGTCGCTCAGCTCATAGTTGATACCGTTCGAAGCACAAGCGGTAACGGTGTATTCCAAAACCGACGTATCTTCTTCGTAGGGAACGGCGTACGAAAGGATATCTTTGCCGTTTACGTCGTCGACAACCGTAACGACGACCGTGAGAACGTCGTCCATGCCTTGCTCGTCATCGTTCTTTCCGCAAGAAGAAAGAAGCAACGCCGAAGCGGTCAAGGTCGAGGTCAAAAGAATCGATACGATTCGTTTCGTGAGTTTCATAAATAACAGCTCCTTTTGCATCAAAATGTCGTTTTCCCGACGCGGAAAAAAGAACGCGTCGGCGGGAAGTGATGCCGACAACCATACGGTCGGAAACACTTTCCACACACATTCTACCACAAGATTTTCCAAAAGTCAATACATGAACGGTCAAGGACAGATAAAATTTATCGTCGCGCGCGGTCGGCGTTTCATAAAGTACGGCAAGATCCGCGAATCGGTCATAGGTAAAAAAATCAACACAGCGGCGCCAAAATACGCAGGATACTGTCGACCATGCGGTGTAAGAGCGAATTTTTCAATTGTTCGGGATAGATGGGGCGGCAAAGTTCTTGGGTGGCGAGAAAATCGCGCTTCAAATCGTCCAAAACCGAAGAATCGTAAAAGAGGGTATTGTTTTCAAAATGCAGGAACAGACTGCGATAATCGAGATTGACCGTCCCGATCGTGCCGACTTTTCCGTCGAATAACGCCGCTTTTGCATGGATAAAACCGGGTGTGTATTCGTAAAGCTTTACGCCGGCGTCGAGCAACATGGGATAATAGCTTTTCGTCATGCGAAAAACCAACTTTTTATCGGGAACGGCGGGCAAAAAGATACGCACGTCGACGCCGCGTTTGGCGGCACGAATAAAAGAATCCGCAAGCGTATCGCCGAGCATGAGATAGGGGGTATAGAACCATGCGCTTTCGCACGCTTGGGACAACAGCTCTACGTATAATTCGTTACTGACGGCGTTGCGACGTACGGGCGAGTCGAAATAGGTGAGGGCATAGCCGTTTTGAACCGAAGATACGCTTTCGGTATTTTCGGTGCGATCGGGAAGCAACAGCGACGGGGGAATCTTTTTGGGGGCAAAGGCGTTCCAAAAACCGCAAAACAGACGAGTAAACGGATAGACGCCCGCTCCTTTGATACGAAAGCCGATATCTTTCCAATGCCCGAAACGGACCGTGTGATTGATGTATTCGTCCGCCATGTTGATACCGCCGCTGAAAACGGTTTTGCCGTCGATGATCAGCATTTTTCGGTGGTCGCGGTTGTTGAGGGTGCCGCGTATGAAAAACAACGGATTAAAGGCGACACATTCGATACCCAAACGACGCAATTTCGCGACGTTTTCGCGCGAATAGGTGGAAAGACTGCCCAAGTCGTCGTACATGACACGAACGTCGACGCCCTCGGTTACTTTTTGTGCCATGATCTCTACCATGGAATCCCACATATCGCCCTCGGCGACGACGAAATATTCGGCAAAAATATAGCGTTTTGCTTCGCGCAATTCATACAGCATATCTTGCCACATATCCTCGCCGAGCGAATAATAGGTAGTTTCGCCGCAAGGGGAAAGAAACGAATCGGATTCGGCGGCGATGAACGAAACGGTCTGGTAAAGCCGCGGGTTTTCTTGTTTCAGCGATTCGCAGGGAATGCCGTCGGGGCGTCGCGGGAGTTTTGCCTCGGCGCGTGCGATCTTTCGCGCCAAAGGACGCGCGGTTTTTCGATCGCCGAAGCAAACGTACAAAAATACGCCGACGATGGGCAAGGACAGAATGATGATCAGCCACAGGATCTTATAAGCGCCCTCGTCGCGCTTGGTCGAAATGTACATTACGAGTACGACGGCAAGCACGATGAGAGCAAAATCGATCGCCGCCGAATAGGCGGACAGAAATTTATAGGTGAATCCAATCCAAAATATTTGCAACAAAACGGCGGGCAATACGGTAAACAGACGCCGCAACACACGTTTCACGAAAGGTGCTCCTTTCCGATACAGATACAGATATACGTTTATACGTCAAATTCGACGGTCCTTCTGTGAGTAAGTATACCGCATAACGGAAAAATTTGCAAGTGGATTTTTTAACGATGCCGAACATCGATTGTATAAATCCGTCAAGACTGGGCAAACTGTTTTTACGAACGATTCGTTTGAAATACACAGCCGTTTTGATTTTTCATACACGGAAAGGAAAAAACATGGACGAAAAAATGCGAAATGCGGGCGACCCCGCCTACGACGGATTCTTTACGAGTTCGATCGCTTCGGCGAACGAAAGCACCGGTTATGCCGTGACGGTTCCCGATACCGAAGACGAAGCGGAAGCACTCGGCGATCTCGGAAGCAATCCCAATACGACTTGTAAACATTCAAAGACAAAAGGCAAGGCAAAAAAGAAAAAATAACGCACGAAAAAGAAAAAAGCGGCAGACGCAAGGTCTGTCGCTTTTTCGATAATATCGACAATACAGACGAAAATCGTGCCGAAAAATCAAGACCGGACTTCTTCTTTTTCGGTGTCTTTTTCGACGGCGTTTTCGGAATCGTCATCCGCCGTTTCTTCGGGAAGTAAGGTGACGATCGAACTTTCGACGCGATGTTCGCGAATCTCGGAAACCGCGACGTGCAAACGCCCGATGTCGATCTCAAAAGTCGTGCCGTCTTCGGGAACGACTCCGTAGGAACTGAACACAAATCCACCGAATGTGTCGTAATCGTCGGTCGGCAGCTCGATTTTCACGGCTTCGGCGACTTCTTCCAAGGATGCACAACCGAGTATTTTCCAAGTCGTGTCGTCGAGCTGTTCGATCTCGACCCTTTGTTCTTCTTCGGTCGGTTCGGTTTCGAGATCGCCGACCAACTGTTCGAGAAGGTCGTTCATCGTAACGATGCCCGCCGTTCCGCCGTATTCGTCGAGAACGACGGCAAAATGATTGCGGGTCTGCTTCATTTGCTTCAACAGTACGTCGGCGTGTACGCTTTCGGGAATGAAATAGGCGGGACGCACGGCATTTTGCATCACTTCTTCTTTGGTATGATCTTCCATGCGGAAATAGTCTTTGATGCTGAGAACGCCGATAACTTTGTCGACGGTTTCGTCGCAGACGGGGTAGAGCGAATGACGGGTTTCGTGAATGATACGATCCCATTCTTCGATCGGTTCTTCGGCAAAAATCGCGTCGATGTTGGTGCGGTGCGTGCAAAATTCGCCGACCGTCAAATCGTCGAATTCGAAAACGTTTTGAATGATATTTTTTTCCTGCGCGTCGATAACGCCGGTTTCCGAACCGGTATCGACCATCATGCGAATTTCTTCTTCGCTGACCTCTTCGTCGTCGGCGTTGGGGTCAATGCCGCAGAGGCGAAGAACAAGGTTGGTCGATTTGGTAAGTATGAATACGATCGGGGCAAAGAGCTTTGCGATCGCGTATACGGGGGTTGCCATGCCGAGAGCGATGGATTCGGTTTTTTTCATGGCGATACGTTTGGGGACAAGCTCGCCGAAAATAAGGGTCAAATAGGAAAGCAAAAGTGTGGTGATGATAATGGCAAGGTTTTGCAAAAGACCCGACATCGACGCGGGAACGCCGAGACGGATCAAGCCGTCGACGATATATCCCGAAAATTTATCCGCCGCGAATGCGGACCCCAAAAAGCCGGATAGGGTGATGGCGACTTGAATGGTTGCCAAAAAGTTTGCCGGTTCCGCCGTCAGGCTTGAAAGACGTTTTGCTTTGCGGTTGCCTTGTTCGGAAAGCTTCGAAAGCTTTGCCTCGCTCATGGAAAGTACGGCGATTTCCGCGCTTGCAAAGATCGCATTTAATGCAATCAGAAACAGCTGAAGCAGAATCGGCCATAATAATCGATCTATCAAAATTGTATCCTCCAAATTGTTTGAATAACGAAAAGGTAAAAATAAGTGAAACGGTTGCCTTGCGTGTTATGTCGCTCGCGTAAACCGCCGCAAGGCGTACGGTGCGAAAAAACATATGCGCGATGTTTGCGCTTTATGCCGAGAGATCAGCTTAAAAGGCGGGAAAAGCGCAAAAAAGCATACCTGCGCCGCTTATCGCGCAAGCATGCCGTATAATATCGTAATGTGCCGTTATAAAGCGGGTTGCGTACGGTTTGCACGTTTTTGCAAACGGTTCGGTTGTCGGTACTGTCGCCGTCGTCCATTCGAGTGTGCGTTCCTCCGATCTTTCGTTGTTTGTGATATGATAGCATAATTCGTAGGATTTGTCAAGAAAATTCGGATATTTTGACCGAATAAAGCAGTTTTCTTTTGAAAAAGCTCTTTTCTTTTGCCTCAAAATGTGATATACTGTAC
>CAYNXA010000014.1:0-15057 GCA_964401015.1 uncultured Oscillospiraceae bacterium | reverse complement strand
CTACTATACCGACGAAAACGGCAAAGAAGTCGAATTGGAAGACCAAAGACTTCACGGCAGTGAAAACCGTTCGTGGGTATCGATCGGCGAAATGCCGAAAAATTTGACCAATGCATTCGTCGCCATTGAGGACCAACGTTTTTACGAGCACAACGGCATGGACTTGAAACGCACGGCGGGTGCGGTGCTGGAATTTTTGAAAGGCAATTCCAGCTACGGCGGTTCGACCATCACGCAACAGCTTATCAAAAACTGTTCGGGTGAAAACGAAGCCACCATGCAACGGAAGATCAAAGAGATCTTTCGCGCCATCAGCATTACGAAAAAGCATTCCAAAGACGAAATTTTGGAAATGTACTTAAACACCATCAGCCTGTCGAACGGTTGTTACGGCGTACAAGCGGCGTCCAATTATCTTTTCGGAAAAGACGTGTCCGAACTTTCGCTCACCGAATGTGCTTCTCTCGCCGCCATTCCGAAATCGCCCTATAAATACAATCCGAAATCGCATCCCGAATATAACGAAGAACGACGCACGACGGTACTCGACAAAATGGAAGAATTGGGCATGATCTCTTCCGAAGAATGTGCGACGGCAAAATCCGACGAATTGGTTTTGAATATCACCGCCGATGCGGGCGAATCGACTACCGAAAATGTGACGTCGTATTTTACCGATGCGCTTATCGAACAAATCATTACCGATCTGAACGAAACGTACGGTTATCCCCGCAAAGTGGCGCTCAATATCATTTACAGCGGCGGTCTGGAGATTCATACGACGATCGACCCGAAGATTCAATCCATCATGGAAGAAGTTTATGCCAACCCCGATACCTTCGTCCGGACCGAGGGCATACAGCCCGAATCGGCGATGGTGATCCTCGACCCGTATACCGGCGATGTCAAAGGCATTGTCGGCGGTCGCGGCGAAAAGACCGGCAGACGTATCCTCAACCGTGCCACCATGAGCAAACGTCAAGTCGGTTCGTCGATAAAGCCGCTGACGGTATACGCACCCGCCATCGATCTCGGCTACATCGATTATGCGACGGTCATGGACGACACCCCATACAAATATATGGAGGATCGCGAAAGCTATTGGCCCGCCAACGCGGGACGCGATTATCGGGGGCTTACGACGGTCAATTACGCACTGTATCAATCGCTCAACACGCTTGCCGTCAAGACACTCGATAAGATCACACCCGAATATTCCTATTATTTTGCAAAAGAAAAGCTCGGTCTTGAGAGCCTTGTGGCGTCCGACTGCGATTATGCGCCGTTGGCACTCGGCGGTCTTACCAACGGCTTGACCGTTATGGAAATGGCGGGCGCCTATACCGTATTCCCGAACGGCGGCACCCATTCGTCGCCGCGCCTGTATACCGTCATCTACGATAACGAGGGCAAAATTCTGCTCGAAAACGAGATCGAACAAAATATCGCCCTATCAAAATCGACCGCGCAAATCATGACGAAGATCCTCCAAAACGTCGTAACACAAGGTACCGGTACGGCTGTGACTTTGCGCAAAAAGATCGACGTGGCAGGCAAGACCGGTTCGACCAACGAAGATAAAGACTTGTATTTCGTCGGTTATACGCCGTATTATGTCGGCGCTTGTTGGTTCGGCTACGATAAGCCGAAATATCTCGGCAAGCGCTTCGGAAACAACCCCGCTCTCACGGCATGGGATAAAGTCATGACCCGCGTACATGAAGAAATCATCGGCAATGCCGCGGCAGGTGCGGGAAGTTTGAAAACATTCGACGATTCCGAATTGGTAAAAGCAAAATATTGTGTGGACAGCGGCAAAGTGCCGACCGAGCTTTGTTCCGATTTTGACCCGCGCGGCTCACGCGTCGAAGAGGGCTGGTTCAAAAAAGGGTCGGAACCGAAAGAAGAATGTACGACCCATGTGGTCGTGGAATTTTGCAAAGATTCGGGCGGTGTGGCAAACGCCTATTGTCCCGAAGAATCGCGCGTTTCGTATGCCTTGGTGCTTGCCGAAGACCGCGAATATACCGAAAACCTCTTGATTCTCGACTCGCAATATACCGCGCGGATCTTGCCGAGCGGCGTCGACCCGGTATGCGACGGCGTATCGGCATATTATGCCGGTTTGCTTTCCGAAGGAACGTTTGCGGGTCATTCCAAAACCGAAACACCCTTTAATACCGGCTGTACCCTCCACAACACCGAAACGGCGGCAAACGGCCGCGATTCGGAAAACGAGGACGAACATGAACTGGGTCCGTCGGACATATACGACCCATTTTTACCCGATATCGACGACCCGTTTGACGAAAACGACGATATACCGCCCGCGCCGAACGGGAACGAGGAGGATAAAAAGCGGCAAAATGATTGGGAAAGCGTTCCCGCTTGACCGAAAACGCGGACGTTTCAAAAACAAAGGAAAGTGCGGAGAAAAAGATACATGAATCGGAACCGAACCCCGAACGAAAAGCGAAAGATCCGTCGAACCGTGTATGCCTTGTGTGCCGCGGCGGGTACTTTATCAAGTCTTTTGATACCGAGTGCGACCGGTGCGGGCATTTTGCTTCCCGCCGTCGAACAGCTTGAAAAGACCGATACGGCAAAAACACCGACAGCGGACGATTTTGTCGACGTTGCGGTCGAAAGCTGGTATTATCCTTATGTGGATTCGCTGGTGAAAAACGGCACGGTCGTCGGCACATCGGCGGAAACCTTTTCGCCGTCCGACCGTTTTACCACCGCCGAAGCGGCAACCGTTGTGACGCGGTATTTGGGATTGGAAAACTATGCCGAAACACGCCTTGCCGAAAGCGGGAGCGCCTATTGGTATGCCGGCTTTATCGGCACAATGGTCGACGCGGGCATTATCCGTGACGGCGAATTCGGCGTTTCGGTCGCCTCCGACGGCACCTTTTCGATTGCCGCTCCCGACGAATGTGTTCGCCCGCTGAAACGATATGAATTCGCAAGACTTATCTCGCGCTCGTTTGAAATGTCGGGCAATACGGTGGAATCCCGCCGTATTCCGTCGGAGCTTTCGCCCGACGGCTCGTCGTTTATCGTCGGCGGACGGTATGATGGGACGGTTTCACGCTATGCCGCGGAAATCAACGATTACGAAGCGATTCCCGAAGCCTATCGTGAGGATGTTCTGAAAGCCTATTACAACGGTATTTTCAACGGCGACGAAAACGGCAATTTCAATCCGAACGACGAATTGTTGCGTTGTGAAATGGCAAAAGTCGTGTCGGTGATTTTGGACAGCTCTGCCCGAAAACGAACCGAATACCGCGAATTGTTCGCGAAAGCTTTTGAACTTTCGAATCATACTGTCATCGACGGTTGGAAAAATCACGTTCTCGATCGCACGTTTGCCTATGAATTTTTATCGGCGTATGCCGACAGGCTTGCCATCGCGTCGTCGGGCAGCTATAATTCGATCGCCTATACGCCTCTGTCTGCACCGTCGGGCTATTTGATCGAAGTGCGGGTCTATTCGTCGGACAGTTTCGATGGCGTATATCGGCAGATCGATTGCCGACTGCCGTCCGATTCCGAAGCGCTGACCGCCGACGGAACGAATCTGCGGGTGCTGTTTGTTTTGCGAAATGCCGACAATGCGCAGATCGAGGGAGCTTGTCGGGTGGATATCGCCTCCGACGGCACGACCGCGCGAAACGACTTGTTTAAGGCGGTTTTGTGATCGCCCCCTGTTTACCGAAATCGAAAAAGGATTCTTTTTATTATGACCAAAGTAAAATTCAAATCGAAAAACAAAACGAAAAGCGGCGCGAAAAAATCGCTTTTGTGCCTTTCGCTGGCGGGTGTTCTTATGCTCGGCTCGTGTGCCGCTTCTTCGTCCGATTATGTTCTCTACGGACGCTACCCGAACGGAAAAATTCGCGCGTATATGACCGACGGTATGTTCCGCTATTTTCTCGCGCAACAAAAGTCGACCTATTTGCAGGTTTTGATGTATAACGACAAATCAATCACCGGTGACTCGCCCGAAGTGTGGCAAGCGTTGTCGCCTGACGGACGAACCTACGAAGAAGTCTTTTTCGAAGACGTCGTTTCGGAAGCGACCGAGCTTGTGGCGGCGAATTATCTTCTCTATTCCTTTACGAGCACGTCCGACCCGAACAAGGAGTATACGCTTCCCGAAGATTATCTCGATTATGTCGACGCGCTGATCGCGCAAAACGCCGTCGAGAATTACGGTTCGCTTGACGATTTCGAAGATTATCTTTTGAATTTCGGCGCGACTTTGCGCGATTATACCGATTTGTATATCATGACGGCAAACGTCGATCTTTTGAAAGATGCGGTCTTTTCCGACGGCGGCATCGCGCCGATCACCGACGAGCGGATAAAAGCCTATTATGCCGAAAACTATTATTCGGTCAAACACGTATTCATCAATACGGCATACGACGAAAAAATCGACGGCACCAAAGCGCCCCTATCCGACGCCGAACGAAAAAAGCGTTCCGAAACCGCCGACCGTATTCTTGCGTTTGTGAAAAGCGGCGGTTCGTTTGACGAGATCGGTACTGAATTTTCCGAATCGTATGTGACGGCATACAGCGGGGTGAGCACGATGGATTGCACGGCGCAGACTACCAATGCCCCCGAATTGGGGGAAGCGCTCAAGACGATGGAGGTCGGCGAAGTGCGATCGGTGGCGTCGCAATACGGTATCCATATTTTGAGGCGTGTCGAAACCGACCCCGAAACCTATAAGGACAACGAATCGACGGTGAGCGCCATTACCGCGTCGCTCAAAAATGCGCTTTATCCCGAAATCATAGCGCTTTATACTTCGCAGATCACCGTCGACGAAGAAAAGCTGTCCGAATATTCACTTGCGTCGGCTGTTCTTCCGTAAAAAAATCCGAAGTCGCTTTCGGAAGAAAACGGCTTTGAAAGTCTCCGAAAAGCAAAAAAGACGAAACGAACGTCGAAAAGACACATTAGAAAGGAATTTTGTTCCATGCCGATACTTCGGTTAGTCAAACAGCGAAAAAGCGAGATCTTTTTCGTCCTGTTTACCGTTTTGGCTTTCGTGCTTGCCACAAAGCTGATGCCTCACCTTGCCGTGCTGGGCTCGAAACGGGCGGGGCTTACCGTGCGCGACGATATTTTGCTTGCCGCCGTTTTATCGCTCAGCTTATTGAAAGGACGCCGATATGCCGCCTATTTTGCTCTTGTTGTCGGCTTTATATTCGACGTTTTTGTCGGCAATCCGTATGCGTTTTCGCCGACAGTCTATTTTCTTTGCGTATGGCTTGCCAAGTATGCGGCGGCGCCTTTCGCCCGCAAAACGCCCTTGTCGGTCTTGCTGATCGCGGCACAACTCATGCCAATTCGCTCGCTCGTATCGTTTTTTTATTTGATAGCCGTCAATGCCGAAGCTTCGGTCGGAACTTTGCTTTTGCACGGCGTTTTGCCCGAATATATTGCCAATGTGCTTTTGTGCGTGGCGGTGTTTGCCGTTATGCGGATTTCTGCTGCCGCCTTTCGCGTGGCGGTTCGAGATTGACATGTGCTCCATCACACTGCTTATTTAGGCGTTCGCAAGCGCATGTCTGAGTTTTCTTCGTCCAGCGGACTTTGAAAATTTCCGACGGCACATCTATCATTTCATCATCTCATCATCGCATCGTAAAGGTTGCAAAGAGGATTGTCTATGGAGCAAATCGAAAATAAATCGGGTTGTCGGCTTTGCCCGCGTGAATGTGGCGTCGACCGCCGAAAAACCGTCGGCTTTTGCGGCATGGGAAATACGCTTACGGCGGCACGCGCCGATCTGCACATGTGGGAAGAACCGTGTCTTGCGGGTGAGGGCGGTTCGGGCGCCGTCTTTTTTTCGGGCTGTTCGCTTCGCTGTGTTTTTTGCCAAAATCACGAAATTTCCCACGGCGGAAAAGGCGAAGCACTTACGCCCGAACGGCTTTGCGCCCTTTTTGAAGCGTTGCAGGAAAAAGGTGCCGACAATATCGACCTTGTAAGCCCCACGCATTTCGCCCCGCTCGTGGCAAAAGCCCTTTCGCTTTTCGCTCCGAAAAAGCGTGTGCCGGTCGTCTGGAACAGCGGCGGCTACGAAAAGCCCGACACCTTGCGCCGCTATGCCACCGATGTCGATATTTTTTTGCCCGATTTCAAATACGTAACCCCCGCGCTTTCCGAACGCTATTCGGCAGCTCCCGACTATGCCGAACACGCCTTGCGCGCCCTTGAAACCATGCTGGATATGGTGGGCTATTCGCAATTTTCGCCGTCGGACAACAGCCGTATGACGCGCGGCGTTTTGGTGCGCCATTTGATTTTGCCGAATCACATACGTGAAAGCTTTCGCGTTCTCGACCGATTGGCGGAGCATTTCGACCCGAAGCGCCTGTATATCAGCCTCCTATGCCAATATACCCCGACCTATCGGGCAAGCCAATATCCCGAGATCAACCGCCGTCTTACGACTCTCGAATATCGCCATGTGCTCGACTATGCCGCCTCTCTCGGCTTTTGTCACGGTTTTTCGCAAGAACGAAGTGCGGCAAAGGAAGAATACGTGCCGCAATTTTTCGATACGTTGCCCGAAATTTGAAAGCCGAAAGCAGGCTCTTTTCCCTCGCGCGGCTTTGCTTGCAAGCCGCGCGACCATTGGAATATTTCGAACGTGACGATACGGTTACGATGAATTTTGCAAGGAAGGAAGCTGTCTTATGAAACACATGACCCCCGAAGAAGCGGGCATTTCAAGCCACGATTTGACGGAATATCTTGCGTATCTCGAAGAGAGAAAAGTCGTTTTGCACGACATTTTGATTTTGAAGGGTGACGCGATCGTTTTCGAAAAGTATTATCCCCCTTTCGACAAGACCTTTTTGCATCGTCAATATTCGGTCAGCAAGAGCTTTGTTTCGCTTGCCGTCGGCTTTGCCGAACAGGACGGACTTTTGTCGCTCGACGATCCGATCGTAAAATATTTTCCCGCCGAAACCGCGCATATTACCGACCCGAACGTTCTCGGTCAAACGATTCGTCATATGCTCAAAATGTCGACCGCCAAAAGCGAACGCTATTGGTTTTCCGATCATCCGACCGACCGTGTGCGATACTATTTCGAAAACCCGACCCCCTCGCGCCCGTCGGGCTTGCTTTATCAATACGACAGCACGGGTTCATTTGTGCTGGGTGCCATGGTCGAGCGGCTGTGCGGGAAGCCGTTCATGGAGTATCTGCGTGAAAAGTTGTTCCGTTTTATCGGCGTATCGGAGGAAGCCTGTTGCCTGACCTGCCCGGGAGGACATTCATGGGGCGATTCGGGGGTGCTTTGTACGGCGCGTGACCTTGCACTGGTTGCCGAATTTGTTTTGCGCGGCGGCATGTGGAACGGAAAGCAACTTTTGAATCGGGAGTATTTGGAGCTTGCCTGTTCGCGGCAGATCGACAACGGCGTATTCGGCTATGCTACGAAAACCTCTTTCGGCTACGGTTATTTGATTTGGCAAACTCGCGACAATTCGCTCATGTTTTACGGCATGGGCGGACAATATGCTGTCATCGTGCCCGAAAAAGATCTGATCTTCGTTTGCCACGGAGACAATCAAGGCTTTGATGACCGCCGTGACGCAACCGTGAACGGCTTTTTCGACTATATCGTTCGTAAGGCACAACCGACGGCTTTGCCGCAAGATCCGACGGCACAAAAAGAATGGCAAATATATGCCGACTCGTTGGAACTGTATCATGTTTCGGGTGCCGAAACTTCCCCGATCGCCGAAAAAATCAACGGCAAAACCTTTGCTTTGAACGAAAACCCGATGGGGATTTCCCGCTTTTCGCTGTCCTTTGACCGAGAAAAGAATGAGGGACGCTTGTTTTACGTCAATGCGCAAGGGGAAAAGACCCTCTTTTTCGGCATCGACAAAAATGTGATAGGCACTTTCCCGCAAGAGGGCTATTCGGACACGGTCGGAAATACGTATGCGCCGGGGCATTATTATCGCTGCGCTTCTTCGGCGGCGTGGACTATGCCGAATACCTTGGTGCTGAAAGCGCAAATTATTGACGCCTATTTCGGGAACGCCCTGTTTTTCTTCGCGTTCGGAGATGACGGGTCGGTTGCCCTTTCGGTCGATTCGGCGGCGGAGGACTTTTTGAAAGAGTACGTTGGGTTTGCCGCGGGAAACATACTTGAAAGCACACGTTCATAATTCGACACACAAATATTCAAGAAAACCCGCACAATTCGTGCGGGTTTTGTAGTAAAATAAGACAGATTATTCTCGTTCGTTTCGGCTCTTTGCAAACGAAAAAACGAACGATACCATGGCACGGCAAAAAAGGAGAAACACATGAACACGTGTATCGAAAAAAGCGAAAAGAAAACGAAAAAAAGCGCCGCTTCGTTGGTGTTGCTTTGCGCCATAACCTATTTCGTAAGTTACATAACCCGTTTGAATTACAGCGCGGTTTTGTTGGAAATTCAAAACGCCACCGACTTTTCGCGCGAAGCCTTGTCGGTTGCCGTGACGGGACTTTCGGTGTGCTACGGTGCGGGCCAATTGGTCAGCGGCTTTCTCGGTGACCGCATCAATCCCCGCTATTTGATCGGCGGCGGTTTATGCCTTACGGCGTGTATGAACGCTTTGTTGCCTTTTTGCCCGAATACGACTCTCATGACGGTAGTTTGGTGCATAAACGGCATGGCACAGGCGATGATGTGGCCTCCGATCGTAAAGGTTTTGTCGGCAAATCTGTCGACCGCCGCTTATCAGCGTGCCTGCGTAAAAGTCTGCTACGGCAGTGCCCTCGGCACGGTGGCGGTATATGCGCTCTCGCCGCTCATTATTCATACGGCAAGCTGGAAAGCGGTATTCTTCGTGGCATCGACCGCAGCGGTGGTTATGGCGATCGTTGTCTTTTTGAAAATGCCTCTTATCGATATGCACGCCCGTCACGCGGTGGCAGAACAAGCCGAAACCGACCGTTCGGAAAAGGAATCGGAAAAGGCATCGACAAAAGGAAAAATTTCTTTCGGTCCGGCACTTCCGATCGGCATTATTATCGCCGTTATGATTCCGATTATGTTGCAAGGCTCTTTGCGCGACGGTGTGCAAACTTGGATGCCGTCGTATATCAGCGAAGTGTTCAACCTAGATTCGGAAATCGCGATTTTAACCTGTGTTGCCATGCCGATCTTCGGCGTCGTTTGCAACGAATTGGCGTCGTTTATCAAACGCAAATGGTTCCGAAGCGAGCTTTTGTGTGCGGCGGTCATCTTCGCCACGGCAAGCCTTGCGGGAATTTTGCTTTCGATCTTCTATCACGGAAACGTTTGGGCGGTCATTGTGCTTGCCACCATCTTGACCGGCTGTATGCACGGTGTCAACGTCATTTTCACCTGTATGCTCCCGCCGTATTTCGCGTATACCGGCAAAGTGTCTTTCCTTTCGGGTCTTTTGAATTCGGCAACCTATGTCGGAAGTGCCCTTTCGGGCTACGGATTTGCCGCCCTTTCGACGGCGTTCGGCTGGCAAGCGACGGTTGTTTGCTGGGCGGTTATCTGTGTGGCGGCGGGTTGCATTTGCTTTGCGCTCAGTAAGCCTTGGGTTCGCTTTTGCGATAAGGCAGAGCCCTATAACAAGCATTGACCGATTTTTTGAGGAGAAAGCCCCATGAAGTTGTTTTCCCGCTTCCGTAAAAAAGACGAGGATTCGCCCGCCTTTCGGCTTGCCATGGCGCAAAAGCTGGACGGGCGGGTTGTCAAATACGTCACCGAACGTGCCGACGGAACCGAAACGGTCATCGGTCGAGAGGGACATGCCAATATCGTCGGCGAAAACGAATTTGCCGTGACTTGCGGCATTACGACGATCTTTCGTGCCGATATCGATGCCATGCGCGCGTGGGAACTGCTGAGTCTGGAGGGCGCGGTGCTGACGGCATACGACAAAGAAACGGGGCGCGAACGGTCCGTTGTCATTTATTATAAGTATTACCGCTGAGTTTTGTGCACTTCTTACAAAACAGTCGAAACGGCTGAGTTTTTTTCGATATTTTTTCAAAAAAATCTTGACTTGTGAAGCAAAAGCGGGTATAATACAATCAAGGAGTCTTGTTGTCTGTCCGGAATTCACAGACGGCTTCGGAATACTTAATTTTTTACGGAGGATTTCATCATGAAAAAGTTTGCAGTTGCACTCTTGTCCTTGATTCTTCTTTGCACGTTGGTAGTTCCTTCGATGGCTGCCACCACCAAGAACGCATTCGAAAACGTTGTTATGAACGGCAACGAAGACGAATTCGCTTACATTGCCAACACCAACGGTCGTGACCGTAACGGCACCACCATTTCCTACATGGAAGCATACGGCTGCGGCAACGGCGCCGAGGGCGACATGGTTCAGTTCAAGAACATCGACTTCGGTACCAAGGGCGCTAAGGAAATGACCCTCTCGGTATCCTACGGCGACGAAGGCACCACCACTTTGGCTGCTTACCTCGACGATCCCAACAGCGCACCTATCGCTACCTACTCGGTAACCAATACCGGCGGCTGGGACAAGACCAAGGCTAAGGAATTCACCACGGCTGTTAAGGTTCCCGGCGGTGTTCACGACGTATACGTTAAGTTCACCAACGACCAGTCCGGTTCGTTCTCTTACATCCGCTTCACCGAAGCTGACGCTCCCATTGCCGCTACCGGCACGACTGCTCCCGCAACCGCAGATATGGGCGTTATCGCAAGCATCGCAGCTATCATGACTTCGGCTGCCGGCTTCGTAGCTCTCAAGAAGAACCACTAAGCTTTCTTTTCTTCCCTTTCCGCCGCTTCGTGCGGTTCGGTATAGTAAAAAAGAACAGTATTTGCCCCGAAGCAAAGTCCGGTTTGCTTCGGGGATTTTTTTGCGCTTTGAGAGAAAAAACGGCAAAAAAACGGCATTCCGAAAAGGAATGCCGAAAAAAGCAAAGTGCGAAAGAATCATGCGAGAAAAGCAAACCGAAAAGCGGAAAACCGACAACGAAAAACAAGCCGATTCCCGCCGTTGCGAAAATCAATCATTCTTGTGGGAGTGCCGAAGTCTTTGCGCTATGCGGTACGGTGTGCGGAATTCACCGCGCACAAACTCTTTCGGTCACACCGACGGCAAGAGGCGACACGGCGGTTCAGCCTTGATTCTTCAACCCGATTATGTAGGAAATGTTTTCGGGAATAATGCGTTCGTAATTGATCTGCAAAAGACAAGTATCGTTGTCGACCGGCTCGTCAAGCGCAACACTCGACGAAAAGGCGTCGTTGAACGAATATTCGGACAAGGCTATGCCGCTGTCGGCGGTGATGGTAGTTTTCGGGTTCAAATTAAAGCATTCGCGGTCGTACTGTATGATCGTATCGGGTATCAGTCGGTCGGTCACCATTTTCACGCCGATTTCATGCACCAACGGTTGCGAAGAGGCGGACAACCATTTGGTACTGCGCTCGATGATCCGCAAGGCGGTTTCGTATGAAATGCTTTCGTGCGTTTCTTTGATTTGGGTACCTTTGGTACATTCTTTGATCAGAAAATATTGCGGGCGACGGATATCACAGCATCGAATGATGAATTTTTCGGTGGATATGCCGTTTTTCCCCGTCATGCGGTCGGTTGAATTTCCGCGCAAAATGATATCTTTGACGGGCATGCTCTCCGCTTTGGACAGCCCCGCGTCGGTAAGCTCGGCGCGGATTTTGCCGTAGTTTTTTTGATTGACATATTTGGATACGCGGTTGTGACTGGTCGTAGCTTGACTGTACATCGGTGCTCCTCCGTTTCATTTGATACCGATATTATAGGCATCAAATGTGATGATTCCATGAAAAGAACATGAGTGTTTGACGATTTTTCGACAAAGTTGTTCCGCTTTTTATCCGTTTTTTCTTTTCGTTTGTGGATTGAATCTGCATTTTTTCGAAAAGAGTGTTTTTTCTCAAAACACTCTTGACAAGTGCGCCGATATCCTGTACAATTATGCTGGTAGGTTTCGGCGAATGCTTTTCTGTGTCGGCATGAAACGATTCTTTCCGAATGGGGAATCCTCAAAGGGACCCCCACGAATTTCATACGGAGGACAGTCGCGGTACGAAATAAAAGTACCGCCCTTATTTGTTTTATGATTCAGCTTTCCGATCATTTCACCATGCGGCGCATTTTGCGCTACACTTTTCCGTCTATCATCATGATGGTCTTTACGTCGATCTACGGCGTGGTCGACGGCTTTTTCGTGTCCAATTGGGTGGGCAAAACCTCTTTTGCCGCCGTGAATTTGATCATGCCGGTTTTGATGATGATCGGCAGCGTCGGATTTATGTTCGGTACCGGCGGTTCCGCACTCGTTGCCATGAAGATGGGTGAGGGCGATGAAAAACGCGCCAACGAAATTTTTTCGATGAATTTGTGCGTATCGGCATTACTCGGTGTTGTGATAGCCGTTTTGGGCATTGCGTTTTTGCGTCCGATTGCCATTCTGCTGAAAGCCGAAGGGCAATTGCTCGAAGATTGTATTTTGTACGGTCGAATCTTCCTTTCGGCTATGCCGTTTTATATTTTGCAATACGAATTTCAGTGTCTTTTCTCGGTTGCCGAAAAGCCCAAGCTCGGACTTTTGATCACGGTGGCGGCGGGCTGTACCAATATGGTTCTCGATGCGCTTTTCGTGGCGGTATTCCCGTTCGGATTGGCGGGCGCCGCTGTGGCAACGGCACTCAGTCAAGTGGTCGGCGGTTTGATTCCGATTTTCTATTTTGCCGCAAAAAACAACAGCCGCTTGCATCTTTGCAAATTCAAATTCGACATAAAACCGATTTTGAAGACCTGCGGCAACGGTTCGTCGGAATTTATGAGCAATGTGTCCATGTCGCTTGTCAGTATGCTGTACAATTTCCAATTGATGCGCTATGCGGGCTAAAACGGCATTTCGGCATACGGCGTTTTGATGTACGTCGGTATGATTTTCCAAGCAATATTTATCGGCTATTCGGTCGGCACGTCGCCGGTCATCGGGTATCATTTCGGTGCGCATAATCACAGTGAATTGCGCGGGCTTTTGAAAAAAAGTTTACTCTTTATCGGTGTTTGCGCGATTGCCATGTTTATCGCCGGTCAAACACTTGCAAAGCCGCTTTCGAAATTGTTTGTCGGCTACGATGCCGAGCTTTTCGAGATGACCTTGCATGCCTTTGCCATCTATTCGTTTTCGTTCTTGCTTTCGGGCTTTTCGATCTTCGGTTCGTCTTTCTTTACGGCACTCAACGACGGACTCACGTCGGCGCTCATTTCGTTTTTGCGAACCTTGATCTTCCAAGTGGCGGCGGTACTGATTTTCCCCGCAATTTGGGAATTGGACGGCATTTGGCTTTCGATTTCGTTTGCCGAAGTGATGGCGATCGTTGTTACGATATGTTTCCTTGTCGGAAAGCGCAAAAAGTATAACTATTGATTCAAACTATACTGTCGAAAAAGGACCCTCTCTGCGGGTCCTTTTTCCGTCTTTTTCTACGTTACGGCAAATAACGAACCGATTTTCTCGCGTTTTTTCCCGCAAACGCGCGCTTTTCAAACGATAACATTCGCTCTTCGGCAAAATGTTCGATGCCTTTCATTTTTGCGACGGCGGCTTTTGCGCGACAAACGGCAAAAAAATCCGTATACTTGTTTTTACCGATACGGTTCGAACACAAAATCGAAAATCAAAGGAAAACAAAAAGAATTTATACGGAAAGGTCGTCGAAACATATGTCGCTTTTTTTCATAAACAGCTCTTGCGATAAGCAAATGAAATCGATTCCGATCGACAAGATATTGCCCAACCCCGCACAGCCCCGCTTGAAATTTGACGAAGCCGCTTTGCGGTCACTTGCCGACAGCATTTCCCGCTACGGCGTATTACAGCCGATCAGCGTGCGCGTCGTCGGCAATAAGTACGAATTGATTGCGGGGGAACGACGGCTTCGCGCGGCACGGATCGCGGGGCTTTCGGAAATTCCGTGCCTTTTGATACGGGCGGGCGAAAAGCGCAGTGCCGAAATGGCAATGGCGGAAAATTTGCAACGGTGTGATCTGGATATGTTCGAAGAAGCCGAAGCAATCGAAAAATTGCTGTCTCAAGGCGATTGCACCCAAGCGACTCTTGCGGGACGGCTGTCGATGTCCCAATCGGCTTTGAACAACAAATTGCGCATTTTGCGTTTTAATGCCGAACAGCGGAATTTGATTCGAAATTATCGTTTGTCCGAACGGCATGCACGGACGATTTTACGATTGCCGCCCGAAAAGCGTATGGCTATGCTGAAAAAAGTGGGAAAAGAGGGCATGAGCGTGGCGGCAACCGAACTTGCGGTCGACCGCATTTTGTGCGAAACATTGCTGGAAAAATCGCCCAGAAAGAGCACGCACTCGATAAAAACGCCAAAAAAAATGCCGAGCGAACAAGAAACCGCACGGGAAGAGTCACAAAACGATTGTATGCCGAACGAAACGACCGAGGCGCAACCGCTTTCGCGTTGTGCAAATACGCCCGAATCACCGATTCGAACGGTGATTATGCGGGATCTGACACTGTTTTATAACAGTTTGCAACGGTCGCTTGACCTTTTGGAAAATGCCGGCTATCATACCGAATGGCAGCGGCGGGAAGAAGAAAACGGCAAAGTGCATCTGTCGATCGTACTCGGAAGGATCGAGGGGTAAGATGTGTTGCTGTGGCGCTTTCGGAAAGCGGCAGGGTGCTTTGGGGAAGCAATAGTTTTTTGCCGCTTTGAAAAGCGGGGAAAACACGGTGTTACTTTTGCTTCTCGCTTTGAAAAGCGTGGATGTTGTTGCTTTGGAAAAAGCAACGGAAAACGCTACGTGTCACTTTTTTCTTTTCTTTCTCGCAAGAAAGAAACGGAACACTTTATGCCCCGCTTTGAAAAGCGAGGATCTTGTTGCTTTGGAAAAGCAACGGAAAACGCTACGTGTTACTTTTTTCTTTTATTTCCAAAAGAAAAAAGTAACCAAAAAAGAAAAGAAT
>CAYNXA010000013.1:0-15189 GCA_964401015.1 uncultured Oscillospiraceae bacterium | reverse complement strand
GTATAAGCCTCATGAAAGGTGATTTATCTGTACAGGTTGTGGCGGATTCGTTGCAATCAAAGGTGGAACTCAATAAAACTGATTGGCAGAAATACGTAGCTATTTCGCATAGCAAAAAATAGGAGGGGAATCTTGAAAACGATCAGAAATGGCAAATTAAAAACGACATCCCTCGTCAATCCCTATATTGCAATTGCGGCGACGTTGCCGGCGCTGATCGGAATTTTAGGCCTGTCAATGTTGCCTGCAATTGTGAACTTGGTAATCAGTTTTACTGATTATCACGGCGTAGGGCAACCGTTTAAATTTGTAAAATTTGAAAATTTTATTCGTGTGTTGCAGAATCAAAATGCGGCGGTGAGTGTATGGGATTCTCTTTTGAACACGCTTATTTTTTCGGTTAGTGTTGTTCTTATCCAACAGGCGCTTTCTCTTGGAATGGCGTTGATTGTCAATCGAAAATTTAAGGGGAGTTCTTTTTTCCGTGCATTGTATTTTATGCCAACTATTTTAGGTGTTTCAGTCATTGGTTTCACTTGGCAACTTATATTTGATCCTATATCCGGGCCGATTGCGACGTTTCTTGGTAAATTTAACATTAGTTCTTCATTTCTCGGACAAAATGGATTAAGCATGGTTCTCGTTATTATTGTTGCTATTTGGTCCAATTTCGGTTATTCGATGGTAATTTATATTGCCGGATTGCAGAATATTTCTGATGACGTACTTGAGGCTGCAGAAATGGATGGAGCAACATCCTTTCAAATGTTTAGATTTGTTACGCTACCATTATTGAAGAGCACTTTAACTATCAATTATTGGATTTCGATTAGTGGTACGTTAAGTATGTTTGATATTATTTATGTGCTTACCGATGGCACGGCGGGAACGACGACTTTTGCCTTGTATATCTTCAAGCTTGCAACTAACAGTTCCTCGAATCAAGGACAGTCGGCGGCGCTTTACATTTATTTCTCGATTTTTATTACAGCAGTTACGTTATTGTTCAATCGACTGTTTCGTAGAAAGGAGGAGAAAAATTGAGGAAAAAGGTCAAAAAACTTCGTTCAGAGCCAATATGGCTTACGATCTTGTGCGTTGCCATACTTATTTTTATGGCGTTGGTAATGCTGTATCCGCTTTTATTGGTGGTAAACGTTTCGTTTAAAACACAACAAGAGTTCATTCTTAATCCAACGGGATTATTTGAATGGAAACCGCTTTCTGAATTGTTTGCTAACTATTCCAATGCGTTCGAACGTATGAATGTGCTTGGAAGATTGTTGTATACAATCGTTATGACTGTAGGTTCTGCGCTTATTTCTTGTATCGTTATTACGCTAATTTCTTATCCTTTGGCGCGCAATCATTTTCGTGGTTCGGGGAAAATTTTCGGGTTTATACTTATTTCCATGTTTTTTCCGGGTAGTTTAGTCGCAAATATCTTCCTTGTGCAAAACCTAGGCCTGTATAATAATCCGCTCGTACTTATCATTTTTTGGGGGCTTGGAGGAAATACGATATATATTTTTATGACGATGTCGTTTATTTGCGAATTGCCAAAAGATCTTGATGAAGCAGCCTTTATAGACGGATGTGGTTATTTTCGCTATATATTTGGTTTTATTATCCGTTTGAGTCTGCCAATTCTTTCAACTGTCTTTATACTTAAAGTTGTAGGAGCGTGGAACGATTTTCTTACGCCGTATATTTATCTTATAGAGGAAAAATATATGACGATTTCCACTGGGTTATTTGCTTTTCGTGGGCAGTTCTCTTCGGATTGGCCGGGATTGTCGGCGGCTACTTTTACCGTCGCTTTGCCCGTAATCGTACTATACATCTTTTTGCAACGTTATATTATTGAAGGCATGGTAGCTGGGGCGCTCAAGGGATGAAGAAAAAAGTTACTTTTCAAAATATTGCAGATTCTCTTGGCGTTTCGAAAGGTTTAGTATCTTTGGCGATCCGAAACAAGTATGGTGTCAGTGAAGAAATGCGTGCAAAGATTGTTTTAAAGGCGATAGAACTTGGCTACGTGTTTAAAAAAGAATCCAAGGATGAAAAGAAGATAGTTACCCTGCTTGTGAAAAATATGGGGATTCTTAATGAAGATTTTTGGCGGCGCTGTATCCTTGGTATCGAATCCGAGTGTACTGATAGAAAACTTGTATTCTCTATTCTTAGTTGGATGGATAGAGGCGGCGGAGACGATTTTTCCGTTGGCTCTATAAATGAAAAATGCTGTGGTATTATAGTGCTAAATCAATGCCGCAGTTCCATAATTGAAAAAATTGGCAAACTTAACGTTCCTATTGTTTTTTTAGATATGATTAATCCGGTTGATATTTCTTCCGATCAAGTCATGGCGAATAATTTCGGAGCAGGCATGCAAGCGGTCAATTATTTGCTTTCGAAGGGGCATAGAGACATCCTTTTATTTGGTAATATTGAGTACAGTTTTTCTTTTTTGCAACGCTTTTACGGCTGCATGAAAGCTCTCAAGCATGCCCAAAAGCGGGGTCTGCAAGTTCAAGGCCATACGCTCATAGATTGTTTCAAAAATCATTTATTTGCCGACGTATATCAAGACGAAGATAGTATTTTATGCAATGATATTGCGCTAAATGAGTTTCTTGAAACGAAGAAGAAATTCACTGCTGTAGTTTGTTTTAACGATAGTATCTTGAAAAGGGTACTTAGTATTTTTATGGAAAATGGAATCCGCATTCCGGAGGATGTTTCAGTTATCAGTATCGACAATGTGCAGTGTTCGGAGGATAACGGTGTAACTTCGGTGGATATTCCAAAAGCTGAGTTGGGTGCGCAAGCCGTTCGTCTGCTTGTGGACAGATTGGATAACAAGCGTAACAATTCGGTAAATCTTGAATTGAACACTGTTATTATAGAAAGAAATTCTGTAAAGGAAGTTGATCATGAAAAAAAGTAAGTTATTAATTCTTATTCTTGCATTTGCATTAGTCCTTATTCTTGCATTCACGGTAATATTCTCGGTTTGTGATTGTGGGGGAAGCTCTTCAAATCCCGGAGTTAGCGGTCCGATAGATCCTCCGGGCAGTAGCGGCGGAACAAGCGAAGTTGAGAAGCCTGATTATGACGAAGACGGGAATCGCTACGTAGATTTGGTTTCTGTCAGTGATGATGGTTTTATTGCATATAACGGGCTGAATAAATATATTGACGAATATGATTCGCTGCCGACTTTTGAGGATGAGCATTCGAATACTGCTTTTGCTTTTGGCGGGCGTGATTCGCGTGACGTGTTGGGAATTGTTCATGCAGGAGGCCAATACAATTTTACTGCACAACCTTATTTAACAGAAGGCGCAAATATAATTCGTAACGATATCGGTTCTCGAGTTATAAAACTATTTCTTGGTAGTGACATTGCGGATCAGTATTCATTTAACGAAAATTGGGGCGCATATGAGAGTTTGGCTGAGCTTGTTCAAGAAGATGAAATCGAAGACGTGTTTAATATGGATTTTTCTACCATTGTTCTTGTTACCTATGAGATGCAACGTTTACAATGGAATATTCGGACTTCGGTATCTTCTTCAGAGCTCGCACGCGTCGAAAAGGAATTTTATGATTTAACTAAGGAATTGATTACATCCTACAACGGAACCGGAAAGACTTTCGTTCTCCAAAATTGGGAGGGCGATAACGAGTTAAAGGAGGCGCTTGAAAAAATAGCGGATAATAGTGAACACGAAAGAACTGTTATAAATAATTATATTGCTTATAATAACGCAAGGCAAGCAGGTATATCTTCAGCTCGATCGGAATTATTTGCAACCGGTAATTATGCAAAAATTACGGTATACGGCGCACTTGAGATTAATTATATTTCTTACGCAGGTGCTACAGAAAAGAAGCTAGTTGATTATGTCGTTCCGTATTCGGATGCAGATCTATTTTCTTTCTCTGATTGGTCTACCGTCAACTCGGCTTTAGCGGCTGATCTTGATTATTTTCTTAAACAAATAAACAAAAATGCAAATAGACAAGGCGCTAATGCGGCTACGATGAATAATATTTATCTCGGCGAATATGGTCGCAAAGAGCATATAGTTAGCGAGGAAGAACAGTTTAGTTACGCGCTAACAACTGCTAAGATTGCGGTCAATAAAGGCGTTCGTTTCGTCTGTTATTGGACATTGATGTGTAATGAGCGTAGCGACGCGTCCAATGCTCGTCCTGCAAACAAAGATATGGAAGGTTTTTGGTTAATAAAGCCTGATGGGGATTTTACCAAAACATTCTGGTTTTTTAAGGGGTTATTCGAGAATAAAAATTTCTTTGTCGGCGGAGAAAAACCTAACGTAGTGCTTCGTTTACCCGAACCGGACGAAGATCCTATTGCTTTCCCGAATAATAGCAGTGATATTTTATTTAGCGATGGTTTTGACGACTTTGATCTCGACGGTAATCCGGATCCCTCGCTCAACCAAAAATGGGAATCGTATTCTGAAGGTATTCGCTACGACTATGTTAAAGCGGCGGATAGAGGGCTTATTAATCGTTACTTTGATAAATATGGTATTGAAGATGAAGAGGGTTATACCGTGGTGCAAAAAATGCCCAATAATCCTAATGAAGAATATATTCAATATAAAGTTGTTCGTAGTGCAGATGATGTAGACGGCAAACTACTTATTCAGGGCTTTTTGTATGATCCTACACCTAGATCTCTGCTTCGCATTGCGGCCACTAAAGACGGGAATAATTGGGATTATCTTAAACCTGTGTATATGACTGATAAAACCGGAGAATACGGCTATATGTATATTACGGTAAAGATTCCGGTCGAGTATACGAGTGTAAGGATTCTTTTTACTAATACAAAAGCGAGTAACTCTTGGGATCCTTTAGTATGTCGCGTTCTTTTTGTGAAATAATTTAGATGAATATCTTTAAGATTGTTTAATATAAAAAGGGGAATATCAATGAAAAAAATAGCTTTCGTGATGCTTTTTGCATTATTGGTAACGTTTACGGCAACGACCGTACCTGTTTTTGCGGATGAAGTCCAGTTGTATACGTTGAATGACAAATTTGGGTTAGCTCCGCTATCTCGTAGTTTTTCGGAAGAAATTGTGCGAGATGCCTTGAACAGTGAACTTTCAGTATATTCGGAATATGGTTATGCTGCTCGTTTAACGTCGGATAGTACTCAGAGAGGGTATATTACTTACGATGTGGATGGTGTTACCGAAGCAGAAGTTACGGCAATTGTTTCTGAATCTATATTTGGTTCGAATCATGGGTGGGGTGTATCCCTTGGTGTTGCAGACAATCAGTCGGGCTCTATCGATTTAAAAAATATTTATCCAATATACCTTAGTAAGGATGGTAAACCATTCCTTTTCTATGAGAATAAGTTTTGGGGGTATATAGCGGATCCGAAATATAGCTTTATTCCGGAAGGAACTCCTTCTAATCCAAGTGAGCAATTACGTTCGTTCAATGTTCCGAATGACGTTAAGGGAGAAGTTTCCGAGGATGGAACGACTGTTATTTCCGACGGTTTTTTATACCCGATGATTAATCTTGAGTATTGCACTGGCGGGGCAGAAGAATGGACGCCGATGAGCCTTTCCGTGGGCAGCGGTAATTATGAGATTATTGCAGCAGAGTTTATAGGCGCCGACAAAATGTACGACGTTACTGTAAAGATTAAAAATATTCCTGAAAATGCTACAAAAGTGCGCATAGGCGCGAATTACATTCGTAAAACACTTAAACCTGCTTATTCCGAGGATTATGAAGATGATGTTTATATATCATTTCCGCGCAGAGCTGAAGAATCTTTATTTATTACCGAAGTTAAGTTGACACTCGATTCTGAATACACGGGTGGATACGAAGAAACGAGACAAACGGGAATTGCTGTAGATACATCCGCTGTTAGACGGTATTATGCTTTTGGCGAGCAATTTAACGATGAAGGTATCGTCTTTTACGATGTTTATAACGGAGGAATGAAAGAGCAAAGTACTAATCCTTCAGTTTTTAATTTGGACAGTTCTGCATTCGATTCCTATGCTCCCGGAATTTTTACCGTAAAAATTAAAAAAGATACGTTTGAAACTTCATATAAAGTACAAGTTGTAAAGCCTTCACGCTTGGAATTGGATACGACTGCCCTTAAATTATCAATAGAATCGGGTGAAGAATTTTCCGCATCAGGTTTGAAGGTCTCGGCTGTAAGCGCTGTACCTCAGCGTGGAACGATATCTGTTGTTATACCGGAGGGAAAGTATTGTATAGATGCGAGTCTTCTAGATTCTGGTGTTGCAGGGACATATCAGGTTTTTGTTACGGTCGGTGAAGGCGCTAATTCGATTAAAGCATCCTTTGATGTGACGGTAAATAGCAGCAGCGCAGAGAGTAATGAGAATGGCGGTGGATATATAGGTATTTTAATCGGAGTTACCGGAGTAGTCATTATTGCCGCCGTTGTTGTGGTTATTATGCTGAAAAGGAAGAAGGCATGAAAAGAATAGCAAGTATTATCATTTCGCTTGCATTATTACTTGCTTCAGCCTATGCATTATATGCTTGTTCAGGAAACGAAGATATGTCACAACCTTGGAATATTTCTTCTGATTCTTCATCGATAGATGTGATGACATCATTTGATAATTCATCGCAACCTCTTTCGCGTAGATTGGGTATAACTTGTTGGGGATCGCTATACATGCCGGATCTCGAAAAAGGAGAAAACAGCCTTTTGCGCGGAGCGAATCATATTCGTCAAATGGGAAGTCGCGTTATCAAGGTTGCTTGTGGAAATCTTTCATCGCAGTATCCTTTGGATGATTGGAGTGGTGTGCATTTTGAACGTAGCGTTGATATATTTCGTAATGACATATTTGTAAGGCTTTTCGAGATGGATTTTGATACGTTGTTCATATGTGTATCAGAGCGGAAGGGGATACGTTATGTCGACGGAGTGAGTCAAGAAGAATATGCTTATGTTGAGAATGAGTTTTATCTTATGACGAAATATCTTCTTGAAACTTATACCGGGAGTGGAAAAACATTTATTCTTCAGAATTGGGAGACTGATAATGCGGTTGGTTATTCTTTGACGAATACCGAAGATGATATCTTTTCGTTGCGTAGTTATGCCGATTATATCAATGCACGGCAAGACGGAATCAATCGAGCGCGCAATGAGTTTGTAATGAGCAAAGCAAAAAACGTTTATGTATTCGGAGCAATTGAGATAAATAAGTTAGATGATTCCTACACCCGCTATAAGGCGGTTGAGCATGTTGTTCCTTATACATATTGCGATTTATATTCATATTCAAGTTATGAGTATAAGGATAAAGGTATAGTTTCTTCTGCAGAAGACGTGGCTGCCCGCGTAGCAAAGGCATTACGTTATTATGAATCGAAACTGCCTAGTCCGGATTGTTATCCACAGCCGGTTTATTTTGGCGATAGTCGGTTGGCGATTACGGAGTTTGGCTATCCTGACCGCGCAGACGGTTATAGCGGTGAATGGCAAAAAATGGTTGTCGAAGGGCATTTGATGGCGATGTCGGAATTATCGTTGCAATATGTTGTGTATTGGCAGCTATGTTGCAATGAGCCTTTTGGTGAACACGTAAACGAGATTAAAAATATGAAACCGTCGCTTTTGCGTGAGTATGAGTTGCATCCCGGTGATATAAATGGTTTTTATCTAATTCGTCCCGATGGTGAAGCAACATATACCTATTATTATTTAAAAGAAGTAATTGCTCAAAATTCAATTGGGGTTAAGGCAGAGTTGCCCAAGCCTTGGATATTAAATAAAACGAGGAGAATATGATAGAAGAACTTTTCAGAGAATGGGTGGAAAATGTCGACGACGTACAAATAAAAGCTGAATTAGCGTCTATGTGCAGTGATGTTGCATTGAAAGACGACTGTTTTTATAAACATCTTGCATTTGGAACCGGAGGAGTAAGAGGTCTTATGGGCGCCGTATAAACCGTATGAATAAATATACGATAAGCAGAGTTACGTTTGGACTTGCAGATTATTTAAATAACGCAGGTACCGTTGCAATTGCCTATGATACGCGTAATCACTCGCGCGAGTTTGCATTTTGTATTGCGGATATCCTTTCGTCTTGCGGTATAGAAGTGTATATTTATGATCGACCCGCACCTACACCTATGCTTTCGTTTACTGTCCGTTTTCTTAAAGCCGATGCGGGTATAGTTGTGACTGCGAGCCATAATCCCAAGGAATATAATGGTTACAAGGTTTATAACAAGCATGGCTGTCAAATTACGGATGAGGTTGCGAAGGAAATCACGTCGTGTATCGAAAAACATGGATGTTTTGAGAAATATTCGGCTAACGCGAACAAGATACACTTGCTCGAAGAAGAAATGGAAGATTCTTTTCTTGATGCAGTGTTGCGCTGCGGAGTTGGCGTTAAGCGAGAATACCCGTCATTTGTCTATACACCGTTAAATGGCGCAGGGCGAATTCCGGCTGAAAAATTATTTAAGCGTTTGGGAATTAGTAATTATGCGCTTGTGCCGGAGCAGTCTAACGCTAATGGAGACTTCCCGACTTGCCCATATCCAAATCCGGAGGAGCCTGCTGCTTTAGAACTTGCATTAAAACTCGCAAAAGAGCGAAATGCAGAATTGGTGATTGCAACAGACCCTGATGCAGATCGTATTGGTGTAGCTGTGCTAGATGGAAAAGGGTATCGTATTCTTACTGGTAATGAGGTCGGCGTATTACTTGAACACTTTATTCTCGAATATAGAAAAGAATCTTGTACGCTTCCTTGCTTAGGCTATGTTATTAAGACTATTGTTTCAACGGATTTAGCTGATGCGGTTGCTGCAACTTATGGTGTTAAAACTATAGACGTACTTACCGGCTTTAAGTATATTGGCGAAAAAATAGATGAACTGCCAAGTGAGGATAGTTTTATATTCGGTATGGAAGAGAGTTGTGGTTATCTTACAGGAGCGCATGTGCGAGATAAGGATTCCATTTCTGCAATGTTGTGTATTTTGCAGATGGCGGCATATTATAAATCTAACGGCTTGTCCCTTGTCGATGAACTAACGCTAATATATAAGCAATATGGGTTCTATGATAGTCGGTTGATTTCGCGATTTTTCAGTGGAAAAAGCGGAAAACGGCGCATGGATGAACTGATAGAAAATATTCGCAGAATGCCTTTTGGAGAACTTGCATCGGAAAAAGTGCTTTCATTTCGGGATTATGCATATGGACTTGATGGTTTGCCAAAGAGTAATGTTTTGTTATTTTCTTCCCAAAACTGCAAGGTAATTATTCGACCTAGCGGAACGGAACCAAAGCTTAAACTGTATTTTTTTGCAAAAGGAGAAGATGCAGAGAGCGTGGCTCTAAAAATGGAAAAACTTGTAACCGATATTTGCAAGAAATTAGAATAAGTGGGGAACTATGTGTCCGAGAGTTCGGCACGGTTATTGAATAATATAATTTGGAGGATTTAGAATGAGTTTTGTGAAGAAAAAGTTTATTGCGCTTAGTGCATTTATCGTTGTGTTCATATTGTCGATTGTGTTTTTTGCGCTAAACATTCCATTGGAGACAAAAGCGGAAGAGTCTGGGAACGGATATGAATATCCGCAGGTCACCGAGCTTACCCTTCCGACTATTTTGAGTGACGGAATGGTTTTGCAGCGTGATCAGAAGATCCATTTATGGGGGCTGACCGAGGCGGGGCGTACAATTACTGCCTCTGTTGCAAAAACGAGCGCACCTGATGTTATCGTGCGCGAAGGTAATGCTGTTGCCGATGAAAACGGTAGATTTGATATTTATATTTCAGAGGGGGTATCTGCGTCTTTTGACAGTTACATTATAACTATCGATGATGGTAATAGTAGTATCGCTATAAAAGACGTACTGTTTGGCGAAGTATGGTTAACTAGTGGGCAATCGAATATGGAGTTGCAATTGCAATATATCATCGATGGCCCGAAATTTATTCGCGAGGCGTGCGCTGACAGTGCGTATGCAAATTTAAGGCTCTATCTCGAACCTACTATGCCAAACGGTAAATCATTAGGCGGTGATTATGAGTATTTGCCGCAATTCGATTTGCCCGGTAGTCGTTGGGGAAAGGCGAATATTAAAGATGACGTAAAGATTTCTTCTGCGGTTAGTTATATTTGCGCGCAACAGATGTTTAAGCAGTTGAATGAAGATGCTGAGGTTCCGGTTGCGATTATAAATACTGCATTGGGAGCGACAAGTATAGAAGCATGGATGTCGCGCGATAGCATAGATAATACTACAGAGGTTGTTTCTTGGTTAAAAAATATAAAGAGGAATTACGTCTCTAAACAAGATTGGAATAAATCGGGTGGCAATAATTATAACCAGATGACTGCAATGTTTAATGAAAAGATTGCGCCTATTGCCGGTTATTCTATCAAAGGTTTGCTTTGGTATCAAGGTGAAAATAATATGGGGGATCAGCCGGCGGCAGATTTTTATTCGAAGGCACTCCCTGCGTTGGTGGAAGATTGGAGTTTAAATTGGTGGGGCTATGATAAGCCTTTTTATTGTGCATATATCCATCTGAATCAAATGGAATACAATTATAAGCCTGATTCTATTCCTCAGTTTCTTGAAGGTTTGAGTACTGCATGGAGCGAAAACCGTGAATATATGATGCAAGTACCTATTTACGATCTTCCTCTTACATGGAATTATGGTTCTTTCTTATACAAGTCACCTATACATCCTTTGGATAAAGTGCCAGTCGGGGAACGCGCCGCTCGTATTATTCTTGGTAACGTTTACGGATTATATGAGAATTCTTTGCCGGCAACATACAAATCAATGGAAGTAAGAGACGGTTCCGTATATGTAACCTTCGAGAATACGGCAGGAGCATTACATGCAAAAAATGACATGCCTATTCGTGGTTTTACTGTTTGCGGGGCGGATCGCAAATTTGTTGCCGCAGATGCGGAGGTTGTTGATGCGGATACCGTGCGTGTTTGGAGTAGTGACGTTTCCGAGCCTGTAGCTGTGACCTATGCATATACCTGTTTTAACTATTCATGCAATTTGTATAATAGTATAGATTTACCGGTTATTCCGTTTAGAAGCGATCGTATTTCAAGTACCTATTATCATTCAAAGGATTGGATGTTTGCCGACGCAATAGAACTTTGGCGGGACGATGGTTTGCCGGTTACGGATGTGAATGCTGGGTCGGTGCGCAAGGTATGGCAGACCAACCCCATTGGAAAATCTTATGCTTCTTCTGTTTCGGAAGTGGCGGGCAAAAATGGTGGTGCCATTTGTTTGTCATACGGAACCGATGGGGGGCGTTGCGGTGTCGTTGGGCCTGAAAACAGAGTTAATGGGCTGAACAATATGATTTTCGGTGGCTTTGAAAACTTTTCCGGATTAGAGATTAACTTACTTAACAACGATGCCCGCGAAAAAACCTTTTCATTGCTAATTAAAACGTTTAATGATGAAGTATACACGTTGCCTCTCGCAAAAGATCTTTCTGCAAAAGCGAGCCTTGCTGTTTCTGATGAATGGCAAACTTATTCGTTTTGCTTAAACTATATGATTAATGAAGAAGGTGTTTACGTAGACGATGTTAAAAAAATTATAGCAGATGGCAGTATTAGTGCATTTGAGATTCGAGTATTCGATGATGTTGCGGGTAGTATTGCTATAGACGAAATTCGTTTACGTAGGCAAAGTGCTTTGGTAAATGGAACAATAGCAGATAACTTTGCGTCGGAAGGGAATTATGTAAATGCCGGAGGAACGGGCGTGTTTGCTGGTGTAGATGGTTTGGTAGGCCGTACAGTTCTTCTTCTATCTGCCGAAGGGGCGGCTAGTGCTGAATATGATGTTAAAGGAATAGTGAGTGCGGAAATACGTGCGTTATCAGCCGAAGGTTCATTTGCTGTTCTTGAAAATAAGGAAGTCCGTCCTTTTAGGGGAAATCTTTCTGCAGGCTCAAAATTAGTATCTGCTCATATAGGCGATGATGGATTACGTTACGTATATGCTAATGATACTTGGTATGTGTGGAATAAAGGAAAAGATGCTTTTGTTATTCCAAACGGTAAGCTTCCACAGAAATTCACTCCTGTCGTTGGAGCGCAGGTTTACGTTGACGGCGGATGGATGGATGTGGATTGCAAGCTTTCAAATGTTGTTCCTCTCGCTAATTATGTTGAGGAAAGTTACGTTCTCGATATTCCGAACGACGCCGAAAAACTACGTGTTTACTTTGATGCAGAGTGGAGAGAACAGAATGAAACAGGAAATACAGGCATGATTAACGAGCGGGCTAAACTTTTTGCGCTCTCTTCACTTACGGTGTTTTCTGCTACTGAAAACGCTGATCAAAGTGCTCCGAATATCATTGCTTATAGTGGTAAGAGTGCTTACGTGGTTGGTGAACGTGTAGAACTTTTTGTGGCCGCCTATGATGCCGAATCTTATGCTGAGGATATTAACGTAGTTATCAAAGTGATCAATGGCGATCAAACGACAGAGTTGGAGGAGTTTTCTTTTATCTTTGCAAACGCTTGCACTATTGAAGTTACGGCTACGGATGCCGATGGTCGCACCTCTGTAAAATCATTTGAGCTAAGTGAGACTTTGCCTAAAAAAGACGAGCCTGATAATAGTAGTGACGGAGAGCTGGATCAATCAAGTCAAGATTTTGTCTTGGATAGTGGTAGCATAGGTATAATTTGCCTTTCGTTTATTGCAGTACTTATAATTGCCGTTGTTGTAGTTCTTATAATTAGAGTTAAAAGATCTCCGAGGAGGGAAAATTAATGAAAAAATGTAATAAGGCAAAGCTTTTTGTTATTGTCTGTCTGTTTTTTATTGGTTGTGTTGGACTTTGCATAGCCGGCGGTGCTGGAGTGGACTTCAAGGCTTATGCAGAAGACGTGGTAAATGAAGTTTTATTTACAGACGATTGTTCTAGTTTGGATTCCGCTAATATTTCCGATAAGAGCGCTAACCTTATAGCGAAAAACGAAGGCGATATAACGTTAATATCTCGAACAAGCGATTCTCAAGGTTATGTAACGTTCTCGGCGGGCGGTATAATGAACTCAGCCAAAATTCAGTTTTGGTGTGATGACGGCAAGAGTGGAATAGATTACGCATTTGCTTCGGGAATAAAGATATTCGGGATATGTGCATCAACGACGGCGGACGGCTCATTCACAGACGTGGAATACACGTATTTGGCTAATACCGATAATGATAAACTTATAGACGTAACAGTCGAAAGTTTTCCTGCGGGAAGTCGTTATCTGCGTATTACAATGGAAGGCAATGTAATGTGGAGACCCGGTCTTGTTAGCGTTACGGTTAACGGAACAAAAGGCGGTTCAGAGGGAGATACTCCGACTACTCCCGTTGACGGAACTTTATTTACAGACGATTGTTCTAGTTTGGATTCCGCTAATATTTCCGATAAGAGCGCTAACCTTATAGCGAAAAACGAAGGCGATATAACGTTAATATCTCGAACAAGCGATTCTCAAGGTTATGTAACGTTCTCGGCGGGCGGTATAATGAACTCAGCCAAAATTCAGTTTTGGTGTGATGACGGCAAGAGTGGAATAGATTACGCATTTGCTTCGGGAATAAAGATATTCGGGATATGTGCATCAACGACGGCGGACGGCTCATTCACAGACGTGGAATACACGTATTTGGCTAATACCGATAATGATAAACTTATAGACGTAACAGTCGAAAGTTTTCCTGCGGGAAGTCGTTATCTGCGTATTACAATGGAAGGCAATGTAATGTGGAGACCCGGTCTTGTTAGCGTTACGGTTAACGGAACAAAAGGCGGTTCAGAGGGATTGCCTACAGAAACACCTTTTTTCACTGATCTCTGTACGGACCTTATTGAAGTATATTCTTTTGATAAAAACATAAAAAACGATGCACGCGGGATAACTAGGTCTAGTAGCGAACCCGGTAGCATTGTTTACGGTGCAAAAGAGAATATCGGTCGAATAGAGGCGGTGCTTAATGTATTTGGTGGATATGAAGCATGGAAATTTGACGTAAATAAACAGAATTACAATATTCGTTTATTTGTGGGACAAGCTGAAAACGGTCCCTTTGCCGAGGTAAAATATACTGCGTCCGAGAAGAAATCTAAAGGCCCTGATGGCTGGGGACAAGTTGCTATTGTCAGTGACAATATTACTTCTGAAGTAAAATATGCGCGTTTATTGCTCGATACGTCAGGTACAAGTTGGTTTGTATGTATCCGTTCTGTATCATTATTTGCCTTGGATGGGGATGCAACTGATGTTTTATCTGTTGTGATTTCTAATGAAACACTCGAGTTTGTTGCCGGTGAATCACTTGTTTTTACTGCGGAAACCGATCCTGAAAATTTACTTGTATGGTTTAAGGCTTTTGATGACGAGGAGATGCTCAAATTATCTTCATATGCAAGTTTTGATGGTAACGTACTATCCGCGGATTTCTATGATGCGGTTGACAGAACGGTTTGGGTAGTGGCTATAAGCGGTGATATGATTAGCGAACCGGTTGCTGTTACAATCTATAGTCGCCCGAATCCTTCAAATATTGTGCTTACGGCAGATAAATATTCTTTTGTTTCAGATGAGTATATTTCTCTTTATACAACGGTAACGCCGACGAATTCGATTGTAACGTTGGTTGAATATGCCGCATATCTCGACGAAGGATGCACGGAACCTGCGCTCGGGGTACTTATTGATGGAACGAAGTTGACTCTTGACGAAAGTTTTCGTTCTGAAGTTTTTTGGCTTGTTGCGTATATTCGTGGGGCATCGGGAAGTGTGGAGAGCGAACCGGTACAATTCTCAGTTTCATATAAAGAGGTTGTTAAAGCCGATAATTGTATAGATTTAAGCAAGGTAGACGGGACTCTTTCCGATAAGGACTTTTTCCGTATAGAGAATAACGCTATACGTAAAATATTTGGAGATACTCTTACCGGCGGTGGATTGGATTACTCGGCACTCGGTATTGGTAGCGTGAGAACAGATCATCAAAAATATGAAGTGCCGAGTTTGGTATATACGGTACCGGTTGATTTGGGTAGTCTTACGTTCTCTCTCATTGTTTACGATG
>CAYNXA010000012.1:13917-15330 GCA_964401015.1 uncultured Oscillospiraceae bacterium | reverse complement strand
GGCTATGAGCAATTTACGAATTTTATTTATGGGCACTCCCGATTTTGCCGAGGCGTCTTTGCGCGCTCTTTGCGAGGCGGGCGAAACGATCGTCGGCGTCGTTACCGGCGAGGATAAACGCATGGGACGCGGCATGAAGCTGACACCGAACGAGGTAAAGCAATATGCCCTGTCGCAAGAGCTTGCGGTATATCAACCCGCTACCTTAAAAGACGGCGCGATCGAAGAATTGTTGCGGGAACTTTGCCCCGACATCATCGCAGTTGTCGCATACGGAAAGATCTTACCGCCGTATGTGCTTTCCTACCCGAAATACGGTTGTATCAACATTCACGGTTCGCTTCTTCCGAAATATCGCGGCGCGGCACCCATTCAGCGTGCCGTGCTCGACGGCGAGAAAACGACCGGTGTGACCGCCATGTATATGAACGAGGGGCTGGACACCGGCGATTGCATCACGACATACGAAACGCCGATCGGCGAAAACGAAACGGTCGGCGAAGTTTGGGATCGTTTGGCGCTTCTCGGCGGAAAATTGCTGGTCGAAACGCTTGCGGCAATCGAAAACGGTACGGCTTCCCGTACACCCCAAGACGACGCGGCGGCAACCTATGCCGCAAAAATCACGAAAGAGGAGCAAAAAGTCGATTTTGCCCGCGATGCGCGCGAGGTTCATAACAAAATTCGCGGTATGTCCCCCTATCCCGCAGCGTATGCGATGCTCGGCGGCAAAAGCGTAAAACTCTACGACAGCACGCTGTGCGAAAACGGCGGCTCCGACGTAACCCCCGGAACGGTTCTTTCGCTTTCGCCCGACGGCGCGGTGATCGCCTGTCAAAACGGCGCGGTGCGCGTCGGCTCGTTTAAGTCGGAGGGCAGTAAACGTCTGACTGCCGCCGATATGCTGAACGGCAGAAAGCTCGCGCTCGGCGATATCTTTTCCTGAAACGGCGAAAACAGCGCATGGAAACCGCCCCTCGCCGCACACTTTCCCCCATTTCCGATTTCTTGCAAGGAGGTTTTTTGCATGAACGAATACACTCTCTATTTGCTTATGATCGTCGCCATGCTTTTTGCAAGCTGGGCGCAGATCAACGTAAAAACCACATTTTCGAAATATTCGAGCGGCACCAACGCCGCACATCTTACGGGTGCCGACGCGGCACGCAAAATTTTGGACGCGAACGGCTTATACCAAATTCGAATCGAATCGGTCGCGGGTGAGCTGACCGACCATTATGACCCGAAAGCACAAGTGATACGCCTTTCCCAATCGGTCTACGGCAGTACGTCCGCCGCCGCCGTCGGGGTCGCGTCGCATGAGGCGGGTCATGCCGTACAGCACGCGGTCGGCTATTTTCCGATCAAAGTCCGTTCGGCAATCATTCCCGTTTGTCAAATCGGCTCGTCGTT
>CAYNXA010000012.1:0-13907 GCA_964401015.1 uncultured Oscillospiraceae bacterium | reverse complement strand
TCGTTGGCATGGCCGCCTATTTTGTTGGGAATCGTCTTTTCGTTTCCCGCACTCGCCGAACTCGGCGTCGTATTCTTTTCGCTGGCAACCGTTTTTCAATTGGTGACCTTGCCTTGCGAATTCAACGCAAGCGCCCGCGCCATGCAAGCTCTTCGTGCCGACGGACGACTTTCCGAAAACGACCTTTCGGCGGCATCGAAAACGCTTCGCGCCGCCGCGCTGACCTATGTTGCCGCCTTGGCGGTATCGCTTCTCAATCTCTTGCGGGTCATCGCCATGGTCAACAATAACAACCGACGCCGCCGCTGAAGCGCGGCAAGACCCATCGACACCTGATTTTTGCGGGAAAGTCATCTTTCCCCCGATCGACTCATCGAAAACAAAGGAGAAAAACGCGTGACACCCAGACAAGCCGCCCTCTTATCGGTCAATTCCTGTATCAAAAACAACCGCTACGTCAATTTAGAGCTGTCGTCGGTCATCAAGAAGTACGGCTTCGAAGGACTTGACCGCGCCTTTTTCACCGCACTTTTTTACGGCACGACCGAACGCATTTTGACGCTGGATTATGTGATCGAAAAATGCTCGACCATTCCTCTCGAAAAACTCGACAACATGGTTTTGTGCCTGGTTCGCACGGGGCTGTATCAAATTCTCTTTATGGACCGTGTGCCCGACCATGCTGCCGTCGACGAATCGGTGGAACTTGCCAAACGCTATTGCCCGAAAAGCTCGGTCGGCTATGTGAACGCCGTGCTTCGCGCCGCTTCGCGTTCCAAAGAAACGCTGTTTCATCAAATGAAAGCCGAAAAAGGTTTGCGCGGCGTGTCAATTTTATCGGGAATCCCCGAAGATATTTTGGGCGTATACGAACAGTCGTACGGAACCGACGTTATGCGCAAGATCGCCGCTCATTTTTCGACCCTTTCGCCGTCGGTGACCTTGCGGGTCAACACCTTAAAGATCACCCGCGAAAAATTGCTTGCCGCACTCGGCACAATTGCCACTCCGACCGAACTTTCGCCCTGTGGGATTCGGCTTGCGGGGTCGTTCCCGCCCGAAGATCTGTACGGATTTGCCGACGGCGCGTTTTTCGTTCAGGACGAAGCGTCACAGCTTGCCGCGGCGCAGATCGGCAAAAGCGATGTGCCCGACGGAGGAATCGTCATCGACGTATGTGCTTGTCCCGGCGGAAAGAGCTTTTCGATGGCGCTGAATCTCGATGACAAGGCGCATATTTACGCCTTTGATCTGCATGAAAACAAATTGAGCCTTATCCGTTCCTCGGCGGAGCGCTTGGGCATTTTGAATATCACAGTTGCCGCACGTGACGGCAGAACCCCCGACGAGAGCTTGTTCGAAAAAGCCGACGCGGTATTGTGCGACGTGCCCTGTTCGGGACTCGGCGTCATTGCCAAAAAGCCCGACATTCGCTATAAGCCGATCGTCGAATCGGCACGGTTGCCCGAAATTCAAAAGGCGATTCTGAATTCTTCGGCGCATTATGTCAAAGACGGCGGCATTTTGGTTTATTCCACCTGTACGCTGAACCGTGCCGAAAACGAAGATATCGTGAACGAATTTTTGCAAACACACCCCGATTTTTCGCTTTCCGACCAAGAGATCGTTCCCGGAAAACGCGGCATGGCGACCCTTTTGCCGTATGAATACAATACCGACGGCTTCTTTGTGGCAAAGCTCAAAAAAGGAGAGCGAGCATGACAGCGGAATGGGAAAAAGCATCACGCGATTCGACCGTCCCGAACGGTTCCGACCGATTGAACGACATGAACGGCGGGAATGAAACAAACGAATCGACTGCACAAAACGAAGCGCCCCAAAGCACCAAAACCGATATCGGGAGCTTTACGCCCGACGAATTGAAACGATTTTTGAGCGAACTTTCCACCGCGCGGGGCATAAAAATTCCCGCCTTTCGTGCGAGTCAGATCTTTTCGTGGCTGACGAACGGCGTTACTTCCTTTGACGAAATGACCGATCTGCCCAAAAATCTGCGTATCCTTTTGGCAGACACCTGCTATATCGCAACACCGACGGTGGCACGCAAATTGGTTTCGGCGTTGGACGGCACGGTCAAGTATTTGTTTCGCCTTTACGACGGCGAATGTGTCGAAAGCGTATTTATGCGCTATCATCACGGCAACACCCTTTGCATTTCGTCGCAGGTCGGCTGTCGAATGGGCTGTCGTTTTTGCGCGTCGACCATGGCGGGACTCAAACGAAATCTCACCCCGTCGGAAATCCTCGGTCAGGTGCTTGCCGCTCGTCGCGACACGGGCGAACGTGTTTCGAACATCGTTATGATGGGCATCGGTGAGCCGCTCGACAATTACGACAATGTGCGCCGATTTTTGACTCTTGTCAATTTGAAAGAGGGCTTAAATATCGGTTATCGCCACATCTCGCTTTCGACTTGCGGCGTAGTGCCGGGCATTTTGCGTCTTTCCGAAGAAGAACTGCCGATCACCCTTTCGGTATCGCTTCATAACCCCGAACAAAAAGGGCGCGAAGAGATCATGCCCATCGCGAAAAAATACGACATTGAAACACTGATCTCGGCATGCCGTCGCTATATCGGAAACGGCGGACGTCGCATTTCGTTCGAATATACCATGATCGAGGGACAAAACGACACCGAAGAAAAGGCACGCACGCTTGCCAAGCTCTTGTCGGGCATGCTGTGTCACGTCAATTTGATTCCCCTGAATTCGGTCGACGGACGCGATTATCGCAAGAGCGGAAAAAAAACCATCGCACGCTTCGCCGCGATTTTGGAGCAAAACGGCATTACCGCCACCGTTCGGCGCAAATTGGGCGGCGATATCGACGCGAGCTGCGGGCAGTTGCGGCGCGCCTATATCGAAGAAGCCGAAAACGCCGACGGCGCAAGCTGAAACGACCATACAATAAACGAAACCGATCTACACTCCGTGGGAGGGACAGACAATGCAATTTTTCGGAATGACCGATATCGGCAGAGTACGCGACAACAATCAAGACAATTTTTTTGCGGGCTATTTGTTTCCCGAACGGGTCGGCGCGCCGACCGACAACGTACCCGATGAGGACGATGCATTTCTCGCCGTCGTATGCGACGGCATGGGAGGGGCAAACGGCGGCGCGGCGGCAAGCCGACTGGCAACCGAAACTTTCGTGCGCGAAATGAAAATCGGCATGGAGGGAATCCTGCGTAACCGTCTTTCCGCCGATCTGTGCGAGGGAATCATGACCTATGCCGTCCGCTGTGCCAATCATGCGGTCTATACGGCGGCAAACGAGGACCCCGAACTGAGCGGCATGGGAACGACTCTGGTGGCGCTTTTGCTTTTTCGCGGAGCCGCCTATGTGGTCAATATCGGCGACAGCCGTCTGTATATCCGAACCGAAAGCGGCGTGTGCCAACTGACGCATGACCATTCGTACGTGCAAACGCTGGTCGACAAAGGACAGCTTTCCCTCGAAGAAGCCAAAAATCATCCCAACAAAAACGTCATCATGCGGGCAATCGGCACCGAAAAGACCGTAAAACCCGATTTCTTCAAAGTGCTGCCCGATCGCAAGTCGTTTCTCTTGTGTTCGGACGGGCTGTCGGGCTTTATCGACGAAACCGATTGCGAAACGCTGATTGCGCGCTACGAATCGACCGAGGAAACGGTAAAAGCCATGGTGCGCCTTGCCAACAGTCGAGGCGGCGGCGATAACATCACGGCGGTTTTCGTAAGGCTCTGAAACAAGCCGTCAAAAAGCCGTCAAAAGGCAAATTTCGGCGGCGCTTCGCCGAAAAATCAAAAAAATCGAAACAGGCGAAAAGGACGAAAAGACCGAAAAAGAACAAGACCCAAAAGGCAAAAGCGTCGAAAAAAGTCTGAGGAGGAACCGAATATGGAACGCTACGAGCAATATATCGGCAAAACATTGAACGGCACCTATCAATTGCAAGAGTTGATCGGGATCGGCGGTATGGCATACGTATTCAAAGCCGCCGACTTGAAAAACAAGCAAACGGTCGCCGTCAAGATCTTGAACGAAGAATCGCGCGGCGACGAAAAGGCGGTCGAACGGTTTGTCAATGAAAGCCGAACGGTATCCATGCTGTCGCACCCCAACATTGTCCGTATCACCGACGTCGGCGAGGACGGCGACGAAAAGTATATCGTCATGGAATTTGTCGACGGTATTACCTTGAAAGAATATATCGATTACAAAAAGAAACTCGAATGGCGCGAAGCGGTTTATTATATTTCGCAAGTGCTGAAAGCGTTGGGGCACGCTCACGAAAAAGGCATCATTCATCGCGACGTAAAACCGCAAAACATCATGATCATGCGCGACGGCGTTATCAAGGTCACCGATTTCGGCATTGCCAAAGTCATCGACGCCCGCCCGATCACCATGACCGACAAAGCCATCGGCACGGTCAATTACATCAGCCCCGAACAGGCAAGCGGCAAAACCGTCGGTTTTTCGTCGGATATCTATTCGGTCGGCATTATGCTTTACGAAATGACGACGGGAAAGCTTCCTTTCATCGACGAAAGCCCGATGGCAGTCGCCATGATGCAAGTGCAAAACGCGCCGCAAGACCCGACCGAATTGAATCCCGCCATTCCGATCGGGCTGGAACAGATCTTGCTCAAAGCCTTGCGCAAAGAGCCCGACAACCGTTTTTCCTCCTGTGAGGCGATGGACAAAGCGCTTTCGCTGGTGGTAAACGACCCGACGACCGTCTTTTCCGACCATTCACCGACGGCACGCAAAAAGAAGCGCGGAAGCGGCAAAGTCGCTTCGTTTTCCCCCATCATCGCGGGGGTGACCCTTGCCTTTTTCTTGGCGGCATTGGGAGCGGCGATCGCCATCGGCAAAAAAGCCTATGGCGAATTCAGTCGCGTCGGCGAGGACGTGACGGTTCCGTTTTTGGTGGGTGAGGTTTATAACGAAGAACTCGACGCGACCCTTCGCGAACAAAGTTTCGACCCCCAAATCGAATACAGCCGCTACGATTCCGAAAAAAAGCTCGGCGAAATTCTCGCGCAAAAACCCGCGGGCGGCGGCACACGCCGCTTGAGTGAGGACGGAACGCTTTACACCCTGACCCTTACCGTCAATGCCGAGCCGGGCAAAATGATTCTCGACGATTATGTCAACACCGACGTGCGGGCGGCGGAGATCGCGCTGAATAAGTTGTCGCTTTCCTACACGATCATCAAACAAAACGATGATACGGTAATCGAAGGATTTATTATCCGCACCGACCCCGGCGCCGGCACGACGATGGAAGAGGGCGAAACGGTCACGCTCTATGTCAGCGAGGGTGCCAAACTGACCACAGTCGAAATGCCGTCGGTGGTCGGCGAAACGCTGACGGCGGCAAAGAAGCTTTTGCAGCAAAACGACATCAGCGTCGGGGAAATTTCCTACATCGATTCGGATAAAGAAGCGGGCGTAGTAATTGCCGTAACGCCGAACGAGGGCGAAACGGTACCCAAAAAGATCACCGCCGCCGACCTTGTGGTCAGCAACGGTTCGCGCCATACCGATTCGTCCGATCATACCGAACACAGCGATTCTTCGTCCGACAAAAAGCCGAGCACCACACCGTCGACGCAACCGAATACCGACAGCCAAAAGCCGTCCGACAAAGACGAACCCGTGACCGAAACCGATAAAAAGCCGACGACCGACGAGCCGACGCCGTCCACGCCCGATTCGACCGACAAGAGCGATTCGAACGATTCGAACGAAAAAACCGATAAAGCCGACGGCAACGACAAGACCGACGAAAATGCAAGCGGCGCCGAAAGCACGGCACCGTCGGGCAATACCGAAACGCCCGAAAACACCGACCCCGCTCCCGCACCCGATACGACCGTGCCGGCGCCGTCCGAGGTGTAACATGACCAAACGTATGGTAAACGAATGGGAGCGCGAAAACGCAAGCGGCGGCGAAAACGAGATGAATTTCGAAACCGCAAACGAACACGTAAAAGCCCGCATCTTAAAAGGCGTCGGCGGCTTATATACGGCGCTGATTTGCAAAAACAAAAGCAACGCAAACGACCAAGCCGACGCCCGACCCGAACTTTCCGAACTTTCCGAACTTCCCGACCTCATTGAATGTCGCGCCAAAGGCGCCTTTCGTCGCGAGGGCGTGCGCCCGTTGCCGGGCGATCTTGTGTGGGTCGAAAAGCAAAAAGAGGGCGATGCGCGCATCGCCGCGATCTTGCCCCGAAAAAACGCCTTGATCCGTCCGGCGGGTGCCAATATCGACTGTATGCTCTTTGTCGTGGCGGCGCGCAGTCCCGACCCCGACCTTTTCTTGCTTGACAAGATGATCGCCGTTGCGGAACATAACGGTATCAAATCGGTTTTGCTCATCAACAAAGACGACCTTGCGCCCGACTATGCGCAAACCCTCTGTGATATCTACACGACGGCGGGCTATTCGACCATTCGCTTTTCGGCGAAAAATGCCGACGCGTACGGCGAAAGCGTCGAACAGATCCGCCGAATCTTGCGGGGAAAGACTTGCTTTTTCACCGGTGCGTCGGGGGTCGGAAAATCCAGCGTGATTCGCGTTTTGTTTCCCGCACTTTCCGAAGAGATCGCGACCGGAACCCTCAGCAAAAAAATCGAGCGTGGCAAACATACCACCCGCAAGACCGAACTGTATCCGATAAGCGGCGGCTACGTTGCCGATACGCCCGGTTTTTCGATGCTGGAGATCGCGCGTTTCAATTTGATTCCGAAAGAGTCGCTTTTGGCGGCGTTTCCCGACATCGAACGCTATGCAGTCGGTTGCCGTTATACCGACTGCACCCATACGTGCGAGGACGGTTGCGGCGTGCTGGCAGCTTTGCATGAACACCGTCTTGCCGAAAGTCGTCATCAAAGCTATTTGCAATTGCGCGACGAGCTGAAAGAAACCTGACAAGACGCACGAAATCGCCGAAAATCGCGAAAAACAAAAAGCGAAAAGGCAAAAAGCACCGAAAGGAAGCGGACAACATGAAACACACCGATTCGAAAGCAGACGAACGCTTAGTACCCCGCTGTTTTATTTTCACGGGCGGACAACCTCTTTCGCTTGCGCTTTTGACCGACCTTCCCTCCGACGGCGATTTTGTGATTGCCGCCGATTCGGGTTGCGAAACGCTTTTGAAAGCGCGCGCCTTTTGTCCGAACCTTGTGCCCGATTTGATCTTGGGCGATATGGATTCGTTTTCGCGCGAACAGCTTGCCGAAGCGTTTCCGAACCTACCCTTTCATTCGTTCCCACCCGAAAAAGACGACACCGATACGGCGCTTGCCGTCGACGAAGCGCTGGCGCGCGGATATCGTAACCTTGTCATCGTCGGCGGCACGGGCGGACGGCTCGACCATACGCTGGCAAACGTCTTTTTATTGGAAGATATCCGCGACCGCGGCGGCAGAGCGGTGCTGACCGACGGGCGAAATCGCGCCTATCTCGCCGAAAAGCATAACGAGATCCGAAAAAGTGCGCGGTGCTATTTGTCGTTGATCCCGCTGGACAAGACGGTTTGCGGCGTACATATGCGCGGCGTGTACTATCCGTACGATACCGACTGCTTGAACCGTCATCGGTTTATCACCGTTTCGAACAAGATCGTCGACGACTATGCGGTCGTTGAGGTTGCCGAGGGCAATGCCCTGCTCATCGAGAGCGCAGACCTGTCGCAGAAATAGGCGAAAACATATATTTTTGAGAGTTGCCGAAGCGCATGAGCGTCTTTTGCAACTCTTTTCCGTTTTCGGTGCCGTAAAATCCGCCGCAAAAAAAGAGAAGCGCAACAAACACGCAAAGAAAGAAGCGAAGTGAAAACGATTCGACCGTACGACAAAGCACATACGCACAATAACACGAAAGCGCCGAAATGCCGATATAGCGGCACAACAGCCGATAATACGGTCGCACATTTTCCGAAAAGCCGTAACGAAACAGCACATACGGTTCCCGCCAAAAACAAACGAAAAACGAAGCGAGCGCCTGACCGAGATACACGCCGCCGATGCCGAGCGAAGGCATCTTCCCGAAGTATAGCGAAAGAGCGAGCGCACAACAAAGTTCGACGAACGGCTTGAGCCGTTCTTTTTCGTACAATCCGTAGCTGTCACGAAAAAGCAATACAACGCGGCGCATACCGTTTGTGAAAAACCAAAAGGCAAGAATATACGAAGTGGCGGGCGAAAGCGAAAGTCCGTCGCCGAGCCAAACGGCCATCAAATCGTCCGACAGAACGAACAGGATCACGACGGCGATATTGACGGGCAAAAAAGCGCAAAGACTTGTGACGGTAAAAATCTTGCGGGCATGCCGACGGTCGGCACAAGCCGATAAATTCCCGACGCTTGCCGCAAGCGCCCCGATGGGCGTTATCGAAAAGGTCGACGCATAGCCGAGAAGCAGATTATAATTGGAATAGATACCATTGCCGCTCACGCCGAACAGGTAAACGACCAAAAAATTGTCGACGGTGCGAAGCAAGGTGCCCGCGATGTTGAGCGGTTGAAAACGGGCGATCTCGCGGCGAAGCGAGCGGGAAAGCTCACGCGGAACCCGCCGACCGCCCGAAAAATCCACCGTCCGATAGCGTGCGCGCACATACTGTCGAATCGTAAGATCTTCGATCAGCGATAAAAGGGTGTGGCAGAGAAGATACAGCCGATAGTCTTTGCAAAAAAACAAAACGCCGCTTTCGACCAACACGCCGACAAGCGAAAAGCCGTAGGATATCCATTGATTGACATAGTTTTTCTGATCGGCAAACAGTAAAAGCCGATAGGCGGAAAAAGGATAACCGAGACAAACGGCGGTCAATTGGAGCAAATACGCGCCGTATAAAAGGGTACGGTCGGAAAAACCGACGGCGGCATCGGGCACTTGCGGCAAATACAAAAGCCCCGCCGCAAAGGTCAAAAGAAACGAAAGGCGGCACAGCCGTCGGTAAAATCGCAAAATGTTCGAAACGCTCTCGAAATCTTGCTCGGCAAGCGGTCGGTAAAGGTGAAAAACGATTGCTCCCGAACCGCCAAAATCCAAAAGAGTCAAAACAACGGTAATGTTGCCGAGCAGACTACCCAGCCCCACCAGCTCTTTGCCGAGGATCCGCACAAACACTTTGCGCGATACCGAACTGCACAAAAAGTTCAACAGTATGCCGACCATGGTCGCGCGCAGATTTTCGGTCGCCGCTTGCGTTCGCGTCGGTTGCTCGGACATAGGCGCACCCCTTTTTTTGAAAACGCTTTACGGTTTATTGTATTATACTTTTGTCGTAAGTATGCGCGCGAAAAAAGCACGTATACCGCCGAAAGGGCAAAAAATGCGGGCAAGGGGTTGACAAACCGGCAAACATACTGTATAATTGTATACAAATATACAGATACACAATTACAGGCATTTTTCGTTTTTTCATTCCCATCCCCCATCCCCGTTCTTCCGTTCGTCCCCTACGGCTTGCGGTTGTCGCGCATCCGCCTTTTCTTTTCGGTTACGACGGTTGCGCGCGGAAACTTTCGCGCGGGGATTTACAAAAGCGCAAAAAAGCCCGTACATCATGCAAGGAGGTCACACCATGCTCGAAATATCCAAAAAGACCAACCTGTTGGAACAAAAATCCTACAAATATCAGTTGCAAGACGTTGCCGAACCGAATTTGTACCGCGACGTTTATACGTACAGCGAAGTGCCGAAGGTGCCCTTTAACCATCGTCGCACGCCGATGAGTATGCCGGAAGAAATTTGGATCACCGACACGACCTTGCGTGACGGTCAGCAATCGGTCGAACCGTACAGCGTAAAACAGATCGTGGAGATCTACAAATATCTTTCGCGTCTCGGCGGTCCGAAAGGTATCATTCGTCAAACCGAATTTTTCATATACAGCAAAAAAGACCGCGAAGCACTCGAAAAATGTCGCGAACTCGGTCTGCAATTCCCCGAAATCACGACATGGATCCGCGCAAGTCGCGAAGATTTCAAACTGGTAAAAGACCTCGGCATTCGCGAAACAGGTATTCTTGCCAGCTGTTCCGACTATCACATTTTCAAAAAGCTGAAAATGACCCGTAAACAAGCACTCGATTATTATCTCGCGACGGTTTCCGAAGCATTCGAAGCGGGTATCGTGCCGCGTTGCCATTTGGAAGATATCACGCGTGCCGACTTTTACGGTTTTGTCGTTCCCTTTGTAAACGCGTTACATGAGCTTTCGGTACAGGCAGGAATCCCCGTGAAGATCCGCGCGTGCGACACCATGGGCTACGGTGTACCGTATACCGAAGTGGCACTGCCGCGCAGTGTGGCGGGTATTATCTACGGTTTGCAGCAATACGCCGACGTGCCGAGCGAATGTTTGGAATGGCACGGACACAACGACTTTTACAAAGCCGTGGCAAACGCGTCGACCGCTTGGTTGTACGGCGCTTCCGCCGTCAATTGTTCCTTGCTCGGTATCGGCGAGCGCACCGGTAACATTCCGCTCGAATCGATGGTGTTCGAATACGCTTCGCTGCGCGGCACACTCGACGGCATGGAGCCGACGGTCATCACCGAGATCGCCGAATATTTCGAAAAAGAAATCGGCTACAAAGTGCCGCCTATGACGCCGTTTGTCGGGGAAAGCTTCAATGTGACCCGCGCGGGTATTCACGCCGACGGCCTTTTGAAAGATCAGGAAATTTACAACATTTTCGATACCGAAACGCTTCTCGGTCGTCCCGCCGCCGTTATGGTCACCAAAACATCGGGACTTGCGGGTATCGCCTATTGGATCAATCAGCATTATCACCTTGTCGGCACCGACAAAGAAGTCGACAAACGCAGTCCGATGGTGACTTCCATCAAAGAATGGGTGGACGCCGAATACGAAAACGGCCGTCAAAGCAACATTTCGACCCACGAATTGGAAACGATGGTTTCCCGCCTGTCGAACGGCACGCTCTGAGCGAGCGCGGAGGCAATATGAATACCGAATTGAAATTCGTTTCGCTTGCCGACAGCGTATTCGAACAAATGGAAAACAACATTCTTTCGGGCGTCTATCCGAAAGGGGCGTTTTATACCGAAGCGATTCTGTCCGAGCATTTCGGCGTCAGCCGCACCCCGATACGCGAAGCGATTCGCCGATTGGAGCAAGAGGGCTTGATTCACGTCACCAAAAAAGGTGTGGAGATCAAAGGTCTTGACCGCGCCGACCTTGCCGATATTTACGAAATACGAATCCGCTTGGAAAGCGATTGTGCCGCGCGCTGTGCCGAACGAATCACCGAAGCGGAGCTTTCCGAACTGAAAGAAATTTTGGATCTGCAAGAGTATTACACGCAAAAGGCTCTCGGTGACAAGATTCGCGATACCGACAGCCGTTTTCACGAGCGCATCTACGCGTCGTGCGGCAGTCCGATCTATCAATACGTTTTATCCGATCTTCACCGCCGTATCCAGCGCTTCCGCAAAATGTCGGTGCAAAACACGGCGCGTGCCGAAAAGGCGGCGGAAGAACATCGCCGAATCTACTCTGCGCTTGCCGCGCACGATGCCGAGCGGGCGCGGAATTTGACCGAAGAGCATCTGACCAATGCGCGAAAGAGTACCCTTGCCGCTTACGGCGACGGCGCACCCGCCGAAAAAGGCGCGGAAAATGAGAAACGGAAAACCGAATAACGAAAACAGATACAGAAATGCATAAAAGGAGCAAACGAACATGGGACTTACGATTGCACAAAAAATCATAAAGAATCATTTGGTCGAAGGCGAAATGACCGTCGGCAGCGAGATCGGCTTGCGTATCGACCAAACCCTGACACAGGACGCGACCGGTACGATGGCATATTTGGAATTTGAAGCCATGGGCGTGCCGCGTGTCAAGACCGAACGGTCGGTGGCGTATATCGACCACAACACCTTGCAATGCGGATTTGAAAACGCCGACGACCACCTTTACATTCAGTCGGTTGCCAAAAAGCACGGCATTTGGTTTTCGCGTCCCGGCAACGGCATTTGTCATCAAGTTCATCTCGAACGATTCGGAATCCCCGGAAAGACCTTGATCGGTTCGGACAGCCATACGCCGACGGGCGGCGGTATCGGTATGCTTGCCATGGGTGCGGGCGGTTTGGACGTGGCAGTTGCCATGGGCGGCGGCACGTATTATATCACCATGCCCAAAATGTATAAAGTCAATCTCACAGGTCGTTTGCGCGACTTTGTGACGGCAAAAGATGTCAGCCTTGAAATTTTGCGTATCCTTTCGGTAAAAGGCGGCGTGGGCGCGATCATCGAATGGGGCGGCGAGGGCGTAAAGACCCTGTCGGTTCCCGAACGTGCCACCATTACGAACATGGGCACCGAATTGGGTGCCACAACGTCAATCTTCCCGTCCGACGAAGTGACCCATGCCTTTCTCAAAGCGGAGGGCAGAGAAGCCGATTATGTACCGCTTGCCTCCGATCCCGATGCCGTTTACGACCGCATTATCGACATCGACCTTTCGAGCCTTGTGCCGATGATCGCCTGTCCGCACAGCCCCGACAATGTGGTAACCGTCGAATCGATCGCCGGCACGGTAGTCGATCAGGTTTGTATCGGTTCGTGTACCAACTCGTCGCTTGCCGACCTTTTGAAAACGGCGGCGCTCTTAAAAGGCAAAAAAATCGCCGATTCGGTCAGCCTTTCGGTATCGCCCGGTTCGAAACAGGTTTTGTCCATGCTTGCCGAATGTGGCGCTCTCAACGATATTCTCGCGTCGGGTGCCAGAGTGCTCGAATGTGCGTGCGGACCGTGTATCGGTATGGGCTTTTCGCCCAATTCGGCAGGCGTGTCGCTTCGTACCTTTAACCGTAACTTTCTCGGCAGAAGCGGTACGAAAGACGGCAACGTTTATCTTGTTTCACCCGAAACGGCGGTCGCCGCCGCTCTCAACGGCGCGATCTGCGACCCGAGAAGCCTCGGAACAATGCCGAAGATCACGTTGCCCGAGCATTTCACAATCGACGACAGCGCCATTGTTGCGCCCGCATCGCCCGAAGAAGCGAAAGAACTTACCGTTCGTCGCGGTCCGAATATCAAACCTTTCCCCGACAGTCACCCGATGACCGACTCCTTACGCGCCGAATTGGTTTTGAAAGTCGGCGACAATATCACGACCGACCATATCATGCCGGCAGGCGCAAAGATTCTGCCTTACCGTTCGAACATTCCCTTCCTGTCGCAGTATTGCTTCGGTGTTTGCGACGAACACTTCTCGGAAAATGCGCGCAAAGCGGGACAAAGCATCGTTGTCGGCGGCATCAATTACGGTCAAGGTTCGTCGCGTGAGCATGCGGCACTGGTTCCGCTGTATCTCGGCGTTCGCGCGGTAATCGCCAAATCGTTCGCACGTATCCACGCCGCCAATCTTATCAACGCGGGCATTATGCCTTTGACCTTCGAAAACCCCGACGATTACGATAAACTTTCACAAACCGACATGCTGTCGATTCAAAACGTATTCGAGGGAATGGACAGCGGAAAAATGACGCTTGTCGACGAAACAAACGGCGCAAAAATCCCGCTTACCTGCTCGTTTACCGAACGACAGAAGAAGTTCTTGAAAGCGGGCGGACTTTTGAAAACTTACGCGGAATAAGTCGGCACACCCGATTCATACGGCACACTTCATTCTGCGAAAAGAACCGTCACAACGAATACGAAACGAAAGGGAACCTCTATGGCAAAAATACAAATGAAAACGCCGCTCGTCGAAATGGACGGCGACGAAATGACCCGAATTCTCTGGAAGATCATCAAAGACGAATTGCTTTTGCCTTTCGTCGATCTGAAAACCGAATATTACGACCTCGGTTTGCCCGAACGTGAACGAACCAAAGAC
>CAYNXA010000011.1:0-15442 GCA_964401015.1 uncultured Oscillospiraceae bacterium | reverse complement strand
TTGATGAACTATACGGTTGACGGCAAGAGCACCAACAACCCGAAAGTGCTCAACATCGATACCGAACTTTTGACTTTCCAAAAATACGGTCATACGCAACTGTTTGTTCTCGAACAGGAACTTGCTTACGGTACGCATACGATAAAGATGACCTTTAAGCCCACATCGGAAGGAAAAGTAAACATCGTTCTCGGCGGTGCGGCTGTGGCGGGCAGCGACAACGGATTGCAAAAACTGATTGCACTTTCGATCGACGACGGACCACGCAACGATTCGTCCAACGCGATTTTGAATGTGCTCGAAAAATACGGCGCTCATGCGACCTTCTTCTCGGTCGGCAGCAGTATCAATTCGTCGGTATACGACGTCATGAAACGCATGATCTCGCTCGACTGCGAAATCGGAAATCACGGCTACGGTTGGGATGCGATGACGAGTATGACGGCAGATGAATTGACGACCGATTTCAATAAAGTTCAAACCGCCGTATATAACGCAACCGGCGTATACCCGAAAGTGTTCCGCGCACCGGGCAACCAAGTTTCCGGTACGATGTATGATACCATCCCGCTTCCGATCTTCGGCGGTCATTTGGGCGTTTCCGATTGGGAAAGCGAAGAAAAGGTCGGTTTGCAAGCGCGTATCACCGCACTTCGCAACAACATCGTTGACGGACGAATCATTTTGATTCATGACCTTGAGGTAAACGCACGCGCACTCGACACGGTTTTTCCCGAAATGATTGCAGACGGCTACAAGATCGTGACCATTCACGAGCTGTATACCTTGCGCGGATACAATCCCTCCTCGAAACTGGGTCGTTACTTGTATTTGGATTTTCCCGGTAACCTTTCCGAAACTTCCAATTAAACCGAATAAGGATCGGTTTTGACACGTTCATAACCGCCATAAAGCACGAAAAAGTCGGCAAGGATTTTTCCTTGCCGACTCTCTTCTTATCGGTACACAAATTTGATTGCATTTTCGAAGGGGTTGCCAAAAGAACAAAATGCCGCCGCAAAGAGAAAGTTTTTTATTGCCACGCACCTTTTTTCCGAAAATTGCGCAAAAAAGCAATATAATCCGAAAAAAGTTGAAAAAAAATTCCAAAACCCCTTGACAAATACGCGTATTAAGCGTATTATTTGTTATATTACAGATAATACGAAGAAAGGAGCACAAAAATGTTTCAATTGGACATCGGCGACCATCGTCCGATCTATGAGCAAATCAAAGAAAAAATGAAAGCGCTCATCATCGGCGGGATGCTGAAAGACGGCGATCGAATACCGTCGGTGCGCGAGCTTGCGGTCGATATGACCATCAATCCGAATACGATTGCCCGCGCCTACCGCGAGCTGGAAAACGAGGGGTTTATTTATTCGCAGAAAGCCAAAGGCTATTTTGTCGCCCCGCGAACCGAAGCGGAAAAAGGGAATTGCGATAAATTGTTCACACGCTTTCACGACGCAACGAGCGAGCTTATGTATCGCGGCATTTTACGCGAAACGCTGATCGAAGCGATCGACGAAATATACAAAGGAGGAATCACGAATGGAAATGATAACGGCTGAAAAAGTGGTCAAAACATTTGACGGCAATCGCGCGCTGGACAATTTGGAACTGCATATCGAAAAAGGTTCGGTATACGGTCTTATCGGACCGAACGGCGCCGGCAAGACCACGTTTATCAAAGCGCTGATGGGCATTTATCGTCCCGACAGCGGAACGATCACCATGGACGGCAAACAAATTTGCGAAAACGAGCCGATAAAAGAACGTATCGCTTATGTCAGCGACGACTTGTTCTTCTATACCACCTACAACATATTGCAAACGGCAAAACTCTATGCGGGACTGTATCCCAATTGGAGCTGGGAACTTTTTCACAAATTACATGACATATATAAGATCGATCTTACCCGCAAGGTGGTACGTCTTTCGAAAGGTATGCAAAAACAAGTGGCGTTTTGGTTGGGTATTTCGGCGCAACCCGACGTTATGATTTTGGACGAACCGATCGACGGTCTTGACCCCGTTATGCGGCGTAACACGTGGAAATTGATCTTAAACGAAGTGGCATTGCGCGAAATGACGGTTTTGATATCCAGTCATAACTTGCGCGAATTGGAAGACGTTTGCGACCATGTCGGCATTATGTTCGGCGGCAAAGTGGTCATCGAAAAGTCGCTTGATGACGTGAAAGGCAATATCCATAAGATTCAATTGGCGTTTGCCGACGGCGGAAACGATGCGATTCTTAGCGAGTTGACCGCCGACATAACCGTTTTGAATCAAAGCCGTGTGGGCAGTGTATACAATCTTATCGTAAAAGACGATGTGGAAACGATCAAACAAACGATCTTGAAGCAAAACCCCGCCGTTTTCGATATTTTGCCCCTGACGTTGGAGGAAGTCTTTATTTACGAATTGGGAGGAATGGGTTATGAATTTGAAAACGTCCTTATCTAAAGGCCCCGTAAGCGGTGCTCTTTTGAAATCCAATCTTCGCACTCACTGGGTATGGCCGGTGATTATGAGCGTCCTTTTGAGCTTTAATGTGCTTGCCGTACGCGATTCGGTACGCTCGCCGTCTTTTTCCGACCTGCCGAACTTTTTGTATTATTTCATCTTTGCCTATATCATCGGTGTTATTTTCAGTATTATGACGGCGGCGAAAATGTTTATGTATCTCGATAAACCGAATTCGGTATCGTTTATGCACGGCGTTCCGCTGTCTCGCTTGAAACTTTACGTGACCAATCTTTTGTCGGGCGGCATTATCGTTATTATCCCGCCGCTTGTGTCGGTCGTTCTTATGCTGGGATTGCAACTTACGGTCGCATCGCGCGGCTTTACGTTGTACCGTTGCCTTGCGTTCTTCGCGTCCTACATGATTTATTCGCTGATTGCCTATGCGATAACCGTATTTTCGATGACCTTTTGCGGAAATACCATCGTATCGCTCTTGCTTACCTGCGGTATCGTGGGACTTCCGGCGGCAATCATCGGCTTTTTCCTCTACGTTTGCTATTATTCGCTCTACGGCTATGTTGTAAACGAGGGAACCTATCACTTTTTGATGAAGCTGTATATCTTGCCCGAAAATCTTTTCTCACCCGATTGCCTGATCTATATCATCGGCGCCGTCGTATTTTTGGTGCTGGGCTATTGTATCTACGCGGTGCGCCCGCTTGAAAATTGCGGTGAGGTTGTCGCGTTCCGAAAACTGCGTATGCTTTTTACCATCGTCGTTGCTGTCGTGATGGGTATGATCAGCTACATGTTCTTCTCGGGATTTTTCAATATAAATTCGCTTCTTTGCATGCTTCCCTTGGGACTTTTGGGTGTTATCGGCGCCAATATGATCGCGCGCAAGACCGTCGGTTTGCGCGGTTGCGGAATCCATGTGCTTATTTATGTAGTGCTGACGGTTTTGGGCAGTGTTGTCCTTTCGAACGGCGGCTTCGGTTACGTAACGCGTGTGCCCGATGTAACGTCGGTAGAGTCGGTGACCTTTGATACCAATCTCTTTAACGGTGCGAACGTGCGCCTGACCGATCCCGAAGATATTGAGCTTGTACGCGAATTGCACAGCGCGCTGACCAAGCAATCGCCCGATCGAAACGACTATGTTTCGTCGGAAGGCGCGCGCACCTATCATTACGCTTCGATCCGGCTCACCTATAAATTGAAAAACGGCACATCGTTACAGCGTTCGTATGACCTCATCAGCAGTGAGAACTATAAAAAATACGCCCTTCCGTTGTTGGAGCTCGATTCGGTGCGCCTGTCGGCATATCCGTTCTTTGCCGACGATGCGGAACTGATTGAAACGACGATATTCGATGACCGTATTTCAACCGAAGCGCGCAGCTTCAGCGGCGCCGAACAAGCCGTTTTGTGCGATGCGGTTCGTCGGGACATTTTATCCCTGTCTGCCGATTCGTACGATAATTACACGAGCGGTACTTTGCGCCTGCGTTTCCGCTATACGTACAAAGACGAAGAAAATCAAGGCACGGTGATTGCTTCCAACGGGGGGTATGACGTTGTTCGCGATGACGAGGAATACGTTCGCACCTACTATCATTCGATTTATTTGAACGAAGAGTATACCGAAACGCTGGCTGCTTTGAAAGAACTGGGCTATGACGTTTATAATGCCGAAGAATTCGAATCGATTGAAAAGGCGGTCGTTTGGTTGCACACATATGTCGACGAAAATGACACCGTCGCAACCGAAGAAGCGGAAATTATCACGCGAGATTACACGACGCCATTGCCTGCCGAGTTGGAAGATTACTTCGGAAAGGACGGACAGCTTCTTGCCGTTGTCACCGACAAAGACGATATCCGTACCCTTTACGACTATATCGGCTTCGGCTATCAATATGGATTGGAAAAATACGGGTATAGTTATTATCAAGTGGAAATCTGCTTTACCGACGGCGGTAACAATCCGATTTACAGTACGTGGACGACCTTTTATGACGCCGCGCTTGCCGACAACTTAAGACCGTATTTTGCTCTTTCCGCAAAGACATAAAATATCCGAACGAAAAATGGTAGGGATGTCTTTCCGAACACCTTGCGTAACGGAAAAAGCTCGCTCATGCGGGCTTTTTCTCTACCGTTTTTTAACAGAATTCGAAAATCGAGGTGAAAACAATGCTTATCGTACAACAAATCGCCGGTTATTTTTTGATCGGTATCCTTTTCGTACTTCTGCTCGCCGTTCTGTATTTGCTGTTCGGCCTGTTACTGCGCAAAAAAGTTTCGCTTGCACGGCAAACGGTTTTCTTTTTGCTCGGCGTGTGCGTTACGGTAATCTGCGCGGCAACTTTTTTTGAGTTGACCCTTTCAAGACTTTTGGCGGGTCAATCGCCGTTTGTCGAATACCATGCGCTGAATTTGATTCCGTTTCGCTTTTTGACCGAAAGTTGGGGCATGGGCGTCAAACAACAGATCTCACAATGCGTGGGAAATATTTTGATGTTTGTGCCGCTCGGATTCGTTTTGCCGATCGCCGTCAAAAAGACACGAAACTTTGCGACAACCACCTTTTGTCTTATGGGCTTTTCACTGGGAATCGAGTTTATCCAATATTTCATCGGGCGCATCTCGGATATCGATGACCTTCTCTTGAATACTCTCGGCGGCATGATCGGCTATGCGTTGTTTTATGTTTTTTCGAAAAAATTCGGAAAAACGAGAGTTTGGTGCTCCTTGTGCGGTAAGGTGGCGGCAAGCGAGAAAGCGTAAAGTCGGGGGACGTAACGCGGACAAGGATTTTCTGCGGCAACGAGCAAGAAGTTGATTCTTGCTCGTTTTTTATTGGTATAAGCATTTTGTGTTGACCGAAAATGCGACGATACAAAACACGAAAACAAAAAAGCACCTCAAAAGAAAATTCTTTTGAGGTGCTCATGCGTTATATGCTGTCGTGCGGTTTTCGAAACCGAAGATCAGTTGGTGATCTCGGCTTTCAAATTGTCCTTTGTACGAATTTCGACACGTTGGATCTTACCGTTAAAGGTTTTGGGAAGTTCGGATACGTATTCGACAACGCGCGGATATTTGTAGGGTGCCGTGTTGACTTTTACGTAGTTTTGCAATTCCTTGGTAAGCTCGTCCGAAGGGGTGTAGCCCTTTGCCAAAACGATGGTCGCCTTTACGGCAAATCCGCGCACGGGGTCGGGAACACCGGTCACGGCAACTTCAAATACCGCCGGATGCTCGGTCAGGACGCTTTCAATCTCAAACGGGCTGATACGGTAACCGCTCGATTTGATAACGTCGTCGTTGCGTCCGACATAGCGGAACAAGCCCAATTCGTCGCGATAGGCAACGTCACCGGTGTGATAATAACCGTCGTGCATTGCCTTGGTCGTATCTTCTTCGCTCATGTTGTATGTGCGGATAAGACCGCAGGGATGACGGTTGGCGCTGAGCACACGAATACAAATCTCACCGTTTGTACCGCGCTGACAGTTTTCGCTGTTATCGTCGAGAATATGCACGTCAAATCCCGGCACAGGCAAGCCGATCGCACCGGTAACCGGTTCGGTCCACGGATAGATCGTCGCAATGCAAAGAGTTGTTTCGGTCTGACCGAAGCCCTCGTAGATCTTCAATCCCGTCGCTTCTTTCCAACGGTTGAATATTTCGGGATTCAACGCTTCGCCCGCCGTACAGCAATGGACAAGCGACGAAAGGTCGTATTTCGAAAGATCGTTTTGCAACATCAAGCGATACATGGTCGGCGGCACGCAGAATGTCGTCACCTTGTATTTTTCGATCTTCGAGAGAATGTCCGCTCCGTCGAATTTGTCGAAGTCGTATACGAGAATCGCCGATTCGCCGAACCATTGACCGTACATTTTGCCCCAGAGCGATTTAAGCCAGCCGGTGTCGGAAATGGTAAAATGCAAGCCGCCGTCCACGACGCGATGCCAGAACACACCTGTCATGATGTGACCGAGCGGATAGCGGAAGTCGTGCGTTACGATTTTGGGATAGCCGCTGGTGCCCGAAGTGAAACTCATAAGCGAGGTGTCTTCACAGGTCGTCGCGTCATCTCCCGTCGGTCGGCTCCAAGCATCGCTTGCGGCGGCAAAACCGTCCTCAAAATCGAGCCAACCGTCGACTTTTTTGTGACCGAGCACGAGCTTTAATTTCATGTTTTCGTATTCGTCGGCACGTTCGTCGAAATGGTCGGTACAATCGCCGTCACCGGTGATGATCGCGCAGGAAATACCTGCTTTGTTGCAACGGTATACGTAATCTTTGGCAGTCAGCATATACGTTGCCTGAACCATGACAGCACCGATTTTGTGCAATGCCATGGCAACAAACCAAAAATAATAATTGCGTTTCATAACAAGAAGCACTCTGTCGCCCTTGCGAACGCCGAGGTATTTCAAATAGTTTGCCGCCTTGTTCGAGCCGAGCATCATATCGCGGAAAGTAAACCGTTTTTCTTCTCCGTCTTTGGATACCCAGATCATGGCAAGTTTATCGGGCTTTTCGGTGCCCAATACGTCCAATACGTCGTAGGCAAAGTTGAAATCTTTATTCCATGTAAGTTTATAATTCTTTTGAGCGTCTTTGAGCGAGATAAAATCGTCGCGGTGCGCGCCCACGAATTTTTCATATATCGGCATTGGATTCGCCGTCCTTTCCGTGCCGCCTCATTGCGGCATTTGTAAGTCTCAGTTTTTCATTACAACGGCAATGAACTGAGCGGGACTGTCGCCCTTTGCCTTTTCCGCATGAGGGATTCCCGAATCAAAGTATACACTGTCGCCCGCTTCCAACTCATAAGAAATATCGCCGATATAAAAGGTCATTTCGCCCGACAGAAGATAATTGAATTCCTGTCCGTCATGACCGTGCAATACGGGCAGCTTGTCGTCGGGCGTGATGGTGACCAAAAAAGGTTCGGCTTTTTTGTTTTTGAAGGTGTACGCCAAATGCTTGTAATCGTAATCGTGTTGACGTTTTACCGAATACCCCTTGCCTTTTTTTACCATAGCGCACATCGAAAGGGTAGGGGACGAACCGCTGATGATATCCAGCACATCGACTCCCAACGCCTCGGCGGCGTTATACACAAAGCTGAAAGAAAAATCCTTTTCGCCTTTTTCGTAAGACATATAATCGTCTATGTTGACGCCCAGCTTTTCGGCAAGCTGTTCGGCGGTCATATCGCAATCTTCTCGTATGCAGGCAAGTCGCATACCGATATCCTTCAATTGCTCGTTCATGATGGTAAGCTCCTTTCGTTTGCTTTCGGCGGCAGGTTATTCCGCGTAATGATAGCCGAGCTCGATCGCCGTCTTGTTCAGCTCAAACAGGTCCATCTTGCGCGCCGAAACGACTTTCTTGAGCGCTTTTTCGACATTTTCGAGCGGAATGAGTCCGGTTTGCTTCATCATGTATCCGATCATGATCATGTTGGCAAGACCGGGCAAGTTATGCTCGGAAGCAAGAGCGGTTGCGGGAATGTAATACGCTTGTATGTCGGCGCGTCCTACTTTGCGTTCGATAAGTGAGCTGTCCACGAAGATCTTACCGCCCGAAACCGTTTCGGCTTCGTATTTGTCGAGCGACGGCAAATTCATGGCAATCAAAATATCGGGATTGGATACGATGGGGGAACCAATCTTGGTATCGCTGACGATGATACTGCAATTGGCGGTACCGCCGCGCATTTCGGGACCGTAGGAGGGAAGCCAGCTGACTTCGCGGTTTTCCAACAATCCGTCGTATGCGACGAATTTGCCCGCAAACAAAATGCCTTGTCCGCCGAAGCCCGCAATCAAAATATTACTTGTCATATTACTTTTCCTCGCTTTCGGCATATTTGTCCTTGTATACACCCAACGGATAGTAGGGGATCATGTTTTCGCGCAACCAGCCGAGCGCCTTGTCGGGTGTCATGCCCCAGTTGGTCGGACAGGTGGAAAGCACTTCGATAAGCGAAAACCCTTTGCCTTCGATCTGATTTTGGAATGCTTTCTTGATGGCGGCTTTTGCGGCGCGAACGTGCTTCACGTCATCAACCGCAACGCGTTCGAGATAGGTTGCACCGTCGAGCTTCGAGAGCATTTCGCAGATCTTTACGGGATAGCCGACCGACGAAACGTCACGACCGTAAGGCGACGTTTGCGTTACCTGACCCGGCAATGTGGTCGGTGCCATTTGACCGCCGGTCATGCCGTAGATGGCATTGTTGACGAAAATTACGGTAATGTTTTCACCGCGTGCGGCGGAATGAACCGTTTCGGCGGTGCCGATGGCGGCAAGGTCGCCGTCCCCTTGATAGGTAAAGACAATGTTGTTCGGGTCGGAACGCTTTACGCCGGTTGCAACGGCAGGTGCTCTGCCGTGTGCCGCCTGTACCATATCGCAGTTGAAATAATTGTAAGCGAATACCGAACAGCCGACCGAGGCAACCCCGATGGTTCTGCCCTCAATGCCGAGTTCGTCGATCGCTTCGGCGACCAAACGGTGAATAATACCGTGCGTACAACCGGGACAATAATGAAGCGTCGCGTCGGTCAGCGCGTGGGGTTTTTGAAAGACTGTCATGCGTTTGCACCTCCCAATTCACAAGCTTTGCGGATAGTTTCGAGTACATTTTCGGTCGTGGGGATCATACCGCCGACACGGTTGCACAAAAGAACCGGCTTTTTGCAACGGGTGGCAAGTTCGATATCTTCGATCATCTGTCCCATGGAAAGTTCAACCGAAACAAAAGCATTTACTTTGTCCGCCGCTTTATTCAAAACTTTTTTCGGGAACGGCCAAAGGGTGATCGGACGGATCATGCCGACCTTGATGCCCATCTTTCTCGCTTCGTCGATGGCGTTTTGCGAAACACGCGCCGCAACACCGAATGCAACGATACAGATCTCGGCATCTTCCATGCGATATTCTTCGTACATCGGTTCGTTTTCTTCGACGATGGCATAGCGCTTGTAACGGTCGATATTAAACTGTTCGAGCTCTTCGGGCTTTAAGAACAGTGAGTTTACGATACGTGGCTTGCGTTCGCATTTTGTGCCGGTCAAAGCCCAAGATTTGTCGTGCTCGGCGATTTCGCAAGCGTCCAAACTTACCGGTTCCATCATCTGACCCATGGTGCCGTCCGAGAGGATCATCGCGGGCATACGGTATTTTTCGGCAAGGTCAAATGCCTTAAAAGTCAAGTTTACCATTTCCTGTACCGAGTCGGGCGCCAATACCAACAAATGGAAGTCACCGTGTCCCGCACCGCGTGTCGCATGGAAATAGTCGGATTGAGACGGCTGAATACCGCCGAGGCCCGGACCGCCGCGCTGTACGTTTACGATCAAAGCGGGCAAGTCGCATCCGGCAAGATAGGAAAGTCCTTCACTTTTCAGCGAAATTCCGGGAGATGAACTGGAGGTCATAACGCGCTTGCCGGTCGAGGCAACGCCGATTACCATGTTGATGGCGGCAATTTCACTTTCCGCCTGCAAAAACGTGCCGCCGATTTTGGGCATACGCTTGGACATATATGCCGCAACTTCGGTTTGGGGAGTGATGGGATAACCGAAATAGTGACGGCATCCCGCCATGATGGCGGCTTCCGCCATCGCTTCGTTACCCTTCATTAAAACTTTATCGGACATTAAGACAGTCTCCTTTCAGATTCTTCGTTTCTTATTTTTCGACCGTAATGACACAGTCGGGGCACATGGTTGCGCAGAAAGCACAACCGATACACGATGCGGGATCGGTAACATGCGCGGGGTGATATCCTTTGGCGTTAATGACGCTTTGGAGGGCAACGATTTTTTTGGGACAGGCACCGACGCAAAGACCGCAGCCTTTGCAAAGTGCCTCATTAAAGGTTACTTTTGCCATATTCGAATCCTTTCTTGTGATTTTATTCTTTTTGCCAACTTTGCCGAACATAAAGTCGAATCGGGAAAAGCGGCGAAACGGTATCGGTTAAGAGGGGACAGAGCGGTTCGTGTACGGTCATCATGACGATCGGTAAATGAGAAATTTGCGAAAGCTCCGACAACTTTTCCGCTCCGGAAAGTATGATTTCTTCGGTTGTTTCTTCGCCGAGATTGGTGTTGCCGACAAGGCCCGTAAAAGGAAGATGACATGCCTCTTCGATCTCGCGCAAAACATCGTATGCAGCAGTCGCATTTGCCGTCAACGGGCGGCAAAAATTCGCCACAAAAAGCATATCGTAATTTTGCTCCGCGAGAATTTCGGGAACGTATCGCCCCAAGGCAAGCGCCCCGCGATCGTCACCGCCGACGTCAATCACCGCATAGCGACTTTTGTCTTGCGTGATCGAATACGCTTCGGACGGAAGGGCGGGAACATCGACGTTGGTGCCCGCATATTCGGAGGAAATAAAGCGGATTCCTGCTTTTTCCATTTGTTCTCGGCTGTCTTTCGAACGAAAATAGGGGTTTACAATGTCGAGGTCGGCAAGCGAAACCGCTTTGCCTTCGCGGACAAGCTTTAAGGCATAATTTACGGCAACGTTGGTTTTTCCGCTTCCGTAATGTCCCGCAAATACGGTTACGCGCTTCACTTTACGACAACCGACCAGCCGAATTTGTCCTCGGCGGTGCCCCATTGAATACCGGTGATCGTATCATAGATCTTTTGACTGGTTTTGCCGATACCGCCGTCACCGATCACCATCACGTCGTCTTTGTAACGAAGCTTTCCGACCGGCGAAATGACTGCCGCGGTACCCGAACCGAAACATTCTTCGAGCTTGCCGCTCTTTTGTGCTTCGAGAAGCTCATCTACCGAAATTTTGCGTTCTTCGATTTCCATGCCCCACGATTTACAAAGGTTAATAACCGAATCGCGCGTGATGCCGGGAAGAATACTGCCGTTCAGCGAGGGGGTTACGATTTTTCCGTCGATCTTGAAGAATATGTTCATCGCGCCGACTTCTTCGATGTATTTGCGTTCCACACCGTCGAGCCACAAAACCTGCGAATAACCGTCGTCGTGCGCCTTGACTTGTGCGATAAGGCTTGCGGCGTAGTTGCCGCCGGTTTTGGCAAATCCGATACCGCCGCGTACGGCACGAACAAATTCGTCCTCGATCCAAATGCCGACGGGAGCAAGGCCCGATGCGTAATACGCTCCGCTGGGCGCGAGAATGATGATGAACAAGTAGGTCTTGGAGGGAGCTACACCCAAAAATTCATCGGTTGCGATAACGAACGGACGAATATAAAGCGAAGTACCTTCGGCAGACGGGATCCAATCGCGGTCAATGCTGACAAGTTCGCTTACCGCTTGCACGAAATCTTCTTCGGGAATCTGCGGAATACAAAGGCGCTTGTTGGAATTGTTGGCACGCTTGGCATTCATGTCGGGACGGAACAAACGGGGTGTGCCGTCTTTGCCGCGATAGGCTTTCAGTCCTTCGAACATTTCCTGACCGTAATGAAATACCATTGCCGACGGTTCGAGAGCGATCGGTGCATACGGAACGATGCGCGGATCGTGCCAGCCTTGTCCCTCGGTGTAGTTCATCAAAAACATGTGGTCGGTGAAGATCTTGCCGAATCCGAGCTTTGTTTCGTCGGTCGGCTTTGCTTTCGGTTGTGTGGTTCTTTCCACTTTGATGTTGAGCATGGTGTTTTCCTCCGTTTAGAATTGGTCGGATTGGTTTGGTAAAAACAATAAAAGGCTTACAGCTATATGCCGCAAGCCTTAAAATTACCGAATGGAATCAATCAACGAAAAAACGAAAATCCGAATTCGTAACCTTTTCAACTTTTATGCACGACAAATAGCGCTATAATTATTGCGGCGAATTATCACCGCAATAATAATAGCGATTAGAGTAATGCTTATAATGTTGAAAAACGAAACAAGACTCGACATCTGCGTTGCTCCTTTGTTGATTACTGTCACATTATAGCACTTGTGTGTTTTCTTGTCAAGAGTTTTGCGCAAAAAAATCCCGAAAACCTCCTTCTAAGTCAAAGATGCGCCGAAAAATGCCCTTGCAAAAGAAATATAAGAAAGCAAAATCCCCGCGCGAGCGGGGATTTCAGCCTGTCGAATGCTTTTATTTTTGCAAGGCTTCGCTTTGATTTAAGATGAGTGTGCTGTAAAGAAAGAGCACGTCGGCGCTTTCGAAATTCATAAATTGTCCCACGTAATCGGGCATAATATAGCGCGTATCGACCAATGTGATTTTTCCGTAGCCCTCGGAAAGAAGAGGAGCAAGACTGCTGCCGAACGAATCGCGGAAAATAACCAACTCTTTTTCGGCGGAGCCGTTCGGATTGTCGATCGTAACGATTGCCGCCGCGCCCGACAAAAACACTTCGTACGGGTCGGCACCCGAAAGTTCTTCGGTGTCCCATACACCGGTATAGGTCTTTCCGTTTTCCAAATTCGTTACCGTGCAATTTTCCAATACGTCCGATGTGATATACGAAAGCGTGTCGGGCTTCATCGGAAGTGCCGCCTGTCCGTAGTAAACGCCGTAAAAAGGTGTATCGAATTGAGATACGACGGGGTTCGAAAGAGGACTTGTTCCCATCGCCTCACACAGCGTTTCGGCTACGTCCGTAAGATTTTCCTGTTTCCAATGCGTATCGGTCTTGTAGTAGTCCTCCAAAGACAGAAGCGGAAAGAGATCGACGTATTCGGCAAAATCCATTTTTCCCGTGACCGTTTCGACAAGAAGGGCGTAGTCCATATGCGGATAGCCGTTCTTTTCGGCGAGAAAATAGCCTTTGTCGGGAACGATCGACAGATATACGTTGTCTGTTTTGTCGCGTACGTATCGCTCATAAAGAGCGGTCAACTTTTCCGCGCCGCTTTTCACCGACGCTTCGTTGAGCGGATATTCCAGTTTTGCGGCATAGCCGTCGGAAATATAAATGCCGTTGTTATCTTTCTTTTGAAATCCGTACAGTGAGGTCATCGCTTTTAGCGTGCGCAATTCTTCGCGAAACGGAAATTGGTCGGTTGCATAGCTTTCGAAATCGCTCATGAATTTGCCGCTTGCGACCGTTTCGAGTTTAAGCGGCGGCATTTGCGCAAGCTTTCGCCGTTCGGACAGCGAATATTCGGCCGGGCTTTTGACAAGATTTATGATCGAAAGTGCCGCCCAAACGCCCGCAACGGCGCAAAGTCCCACTATTTTCCCTTTGTTTTTCACAGTTTGACCTCCTCTCGTTAAAATCGAAAATACAAAAACGGATTGAATGAGCCGTCTGCCAAAAAGGCGGTACAGATAAGCAACAAAGCAATCATGCCGCACGGCTCAAGAACTGCCGAAACAGCGCCGTTTTTCACGTTTCGCAAGCGTTCCGCACCATGTTTTACGAGCGGCGTTGCGCCGATCATGCCGAGCAGTAAGATCACACCGTAGCTTTTGAGATAGTAGACGGTCACGTCGTTGACAAGCGGAAGTCCGCTTGCACCGAACAAGGCGGCAAAATCGCTCTTGACCTGCGTCATGCTTTCGGCATTAAACAAAACAAAACTCAAAAGGACGGTAAACAGCACGTATACGTGTGAAAAAAGTTTCGGAAGATTTTCGAGAAACTTTTTCAAGAACAATTTTTCGATGACAAGTAAAACGGCAAACAAAAGTCCCCATAAAACGAAATTCCATGCCGCTCCGTGCCAAAGTCCCGTGAGCGCCCAAACGGTGAATATGTTGAGGATCTGTCGTGTAAATTCCACGCGGTTGCCGCCCATCGGTATATAAACGTAATCGCGGAACCAGCCGCCGAGGGTCATATGCCAGCGGCGCCAAAATTCGGTGATACTGCGTGAGAGATAGGGGTAATTGAAATTTTCGGGAAAATGAAACCCGAGAATTTTTCCCAATCCGATCGCCATATCGCTGTATCCCGAAAAATCAAAATAGATCAGCAACGTGTAACTGACTGCATAGATCCAATAAAAGAGCACCGATTGTTCGTCGACGGCGCGAAATGCGTTGTTCAGCTCAGCGAACAGATTGGCAAGTAAGATCTTTTTCGCAAGTCCGACCAAGAAACGACGCGCGCCGTCGTAGCTTTGCGCAAAACCGTGCGTGCGGGTCTTTAATTCGACTTCCACGTCGGTATAACGCACGATCGGACCTGCGATCAATTGCGGAAACATGGAAACGTAAGCGGCAAACGAAACAAGATTCTTTTGTACCGGTACGCCGCGATACACGTCAATATCGTAGCTGAGAATTTGAAAGGTATAAAAACTGATTCCGATCGGCAAAGTGACGTGTAACAGCGGCAAAGAAAGCCCGGTGACACCGTTAAAACTGTCGATGAAAAAGTCGGCGTATTTGAAATAACACAAAAGCCCCGTCAAAAGCAAAGTCGTAAGACACAGAAAAAGTTTCTTGAGAGCTTTTGACGATGCGTTTCCGATCAAAAATCCGCCGCCATAGCCGATGAGAATAGCCGCCGCCATAAGCACAAGATATTTCGGCTCGCCGCATCCGTAAAACAAAAGGCTTGACGCCATGAGTACAAAATTACGAAAACGGTTCGGCACAAGAAAGTAGAGCAGTAAAACGGCGGGCAGAAAGTAATACAAAAAGGGTATTCCCGAAAAAAGCATAAACGTTCTCCCCGAAAAACAGCCCGCGTAATTTCGGCGCGGGCTGTCCTGTTAACAAAATATCGCTTTGCGAAGATTTACGATTTTGAAAATAAACGAAAGATCAAAGCTCGGTGTCCAAGCTTCCGCCGCAAACGGTTTTGAAAGCTTCGAGCATTTCGGCGGCGGTTGCCACGTCACTGTATTCGGCCTCGTTCACCATGAAGAGCATAACAACGTCACCGTAGGTGCCGACAACCAACGAATCAGCTTCCACGCAGATCCATTTCCGCATGTTAATGCCGTCTTTCATCGATTGTGCCACGCTTGCCGCATCGGCGCTGTCGTT
>CAYNXA010000010.1:0-17286 GCA_964401015.1 uncultured Oscillospiraceae bacterium | reverse complement strand
GTATTATGACCTTTGCGATTTTTACGACACACCCGACGATGACAAGAAACATTGCCTCATCGTCATAAAAAAAGAAAAACAAACGCCTCCCGCCTATCCGCGCCGCTATGCGCAAATATTGAAAAAGCCGCTGTAAGAATCGTTGCCATGCTTCCTTTCCGAAAGTTTCTTTCCTTTTGAAAGCTCTTTACATTTGGTCGGGAGCGTGGTATACTGTACACACGATTCGTATCGGAATTTCGGTTTTTTTGCCCGTCCGAAAACCGAATGTCGTACGAAAATCGAATAAACGAGAGAAAAGGAGATCCGAACATGCAGAAAAAAACGCCCTCGATGACGCGAAGCGAAATCACGCACATTCTGCCCCACTATGCCATAAACGGTGCCGAACGCCTGTTGGGAGGATTCCTTTTGAACTGCATCGACGAAGTTGCGACAGTCGCCGCCAAACGCTTTTGCCGCACCGCCGTTACGACGGCTTGTATCGATTCGGTGGATTTTATCGCGCCCGCTTTTTTGGGTGAGCTGTTTACCGCGACCGGCGTGGTAACGCGAGCGAGCAAGACCTCGCTTGAGGTCAAAGTCGAATGTTTTGTGGAAAACGACGACGGCACCCGCCGTTTGATCAACCGTGCGTACGCCGTATTCGTGGCATTGGACGAAAACGGAAAACCGACGGCAGTCCCCGAATTGGTTTGCGAAACCGAAGAAGAAAAAGAGGAGCTTGCCGCCGCTGCCGAACGCGATGCTCTCCGACGCACACGTCGAAACAAATAACCTTTTGATTTCGCTTGCGGATAAAAAATCACTCTAACGAAACGCATCGCCTTTTTCAAAAAAGCGATACAAAAAATACGATAAATTTACGATAAAGCAAAGAAAGGAACCGTTATCATGACTGTTTTGGATTTATTGGAAAACGACGGTCGTTTGACCCCGAAAGAACTTTCCGCCATGCTGAACAAAGAAGAAGGCGATATCAAAAAAGAAATTGCCGAATTGGAAGCCAACGGTACGATATTGAGTTATAAAGCCCTGATCGACTGGGACAAGACCGACAAAGAATACGTCGATGCCTTTATCGAAATCAAAGTCATTCCCCAGCGCGATCGCGGATTCGACCAAATCGCCGAAAAGATCTGCCGCTATCCCGAAGTAAAAAGCGTATATCTCATGTCGGGCGGATTCGACCTTGCCGTTATGATCGAAGGGCGAACCATGCGCGAAGTGGCACTGTTTGTTGCCGAAAAGCTATCGCTTTTGGATTCGGTAACGGCAACGGCAACGCATTTTGTTCTGCGCCGTTACAAGGATAAAGGCGTCATTTACAAAGCACAGCCCAAAGACGAACGGGGAGAGTGTTGCTGATGTTGGATTATTCGAAAATACTCTCAAACAAGATCGTCGACATTAAACCGTCGGGCATACGAAAGTTTTTCGATATGCTCAACGGCCGCGACGATGTGATCTCGCTCACCGTCGGGCAACCGGATTTCCCGACCCCGTGGCATATCAGCGAACAGGCTATCAAAAGTATCGAAAACAACAAAACCTACTATACCGCCAACAGCGGGCTTTTGCAACTACGCGAAGCCATTGCCGACTATCTTGCCCGTCGTTTTTCGCTATCCTATCATCCCGAAAACGAGATCATCGTAACGGTCGGCGGCAGTGAAGCGATCGACGTGAGCTTTCGCGCTTTGATCAACCCCGGTGACGAAGTGATTCTTCCGCAACCCGCCTTTGTCTGTTACGAACCGATCGTCGAACTGTGCGGCGGAAAACCGATCATCGTCAATACAAAAGCCGAAAACAATTTCAAATTGACTCCTGCGGAATTGAAAGCCGCCATCACCGACAAAACAAAACTTTTGGTTCTGCCTTTCCCCAACAATCCCACCGGCGCCATTTTGACCAAAGAGGATCTGGAGGGCATTGCCGAAGTACTTCGTCCGACCAATATTGCGGTATTGTCCGATGAGATCTATGCCGAGCTTACTTACGGCAAAAAGCACGTATCGATCGCGTCGCTTGACGGTATGCGCGAACGTACGATCATCGCCAGCGGCTTTTCCAAAGCATATGCCATGACCGGTTGGCGCCTCGGCTATCTTTGTGCGCCCAAAGAGATCGTCACGCAAATGTACAAAATTCATCAATACGGTATCATGTGCGCCCCGACGGCAAGCCAATTCGCCGGTATCGAAGCGATGATCAACGGTGACGATGATATCGAATATATGAAAGCCCAATACAATCGCCGTCGCGTGATGTTGCTCGACGGATTCCGCGACTTGGGACTTTCCTGTTTCGAGCCGGAGGGCGCATTTTACGCTTTCCCGCACATCACCGACGAAAGCTTCGGCATGAACTCCGAGGAATTTTGCGAACGTCTTTTGAACGAAGCGGGCGTTGCCATCGTCCCCGGTTCGGCGTTCGGCGCTTGCGGCGAAGGTTTTGCCCGCGTATCGTACGCGTATTCGGTACAGCATTTGGAACAGGCACTCGAACGAATGGGTGAATTTTTGAAAAAAATTCGCTGACGTGAAGGCGAAACGATCAAGAATATTGTCAGATAAGAAAAAGCGGCACACCCGCCGTATGTAGGGTGTGTCGCTTGTGTTTTTTTGCGTTATAAAAACAGTGGCGGTCGGCTCTCGTCGTACGATATTTGCGTTTATTCATACGAACGTCGTAAAGTACTCCAAAAAAGCCCTAACCCACCAAACCGTAAAGCAATGAAGCGAAATCAAAGTATAAACGATTCCGATTCCGCCGAAAATACCGGTAATAAACCGTCGAACGTTGTTGCTTTCGATTTTGAGTATCTGCTGTACCATGCCGTCAACAATCATCGGAACAAGCAGAAGCATACCCACCGCACAAAATCGACAACGAGTTAAACATGCCGCCGTTATTCCGAGAAAATACCCCGCGAGGATTCCCGTACACCGCGCGCATAACGGAAATTGTTTCCCGTTAATGCAAAACGAGCGATCGGGTCTTTGATGACACATAAACGCAATGGCAAAGAATTTGCGAACAGTCATGCTTCTTGGGGATTAAAATGCACCCGCTGCAATCGCCCCAGCGATAACAATCGCATAAATGATGTAAAAGACAACCGAAACGATCACACTGATCAGTGCGCCTTTTCCCGCCGATTTTGCTTTCAAAGGAGTGTTGTCTTTCCAAACGAGATACAGAATCAAACCTACCAAAGGGATACAAAACCCGAGCAAAGCCCAACCGAAACTCTTTTGGTCGGCAGGTTTTTGCGTCTCGTTTGTCTGCGAACAACCGCATGCGGGGCAAATTACCGCGTCGTCCACAATTTCTTTTCCGCATTTTGAACAAAACTTCATTCAAATCACCTCAAAAATAAATATTTTGTCGAATATCGCGAATATCGACGGTAGTATTTTATCCTACTTTCTCCGATTTGTCAATACCAAATCATACATTACGCTATAATATTTTCGAGGTGATATGTTTTGAAACCGCTGAAAGTGAAAATCAGTATAACCGTTGACAGTGATATTCTCGAAAAGATCCGCGCAATTGCCGAAAACGACGATCGCTCTCTCTCGCAGTATATCAATCTTGTTTTGAAATCACATGTGACAGACCTGGAAGCGAGCGACAAATAACGCAGTTGTATTTTTTACTTTTTTTTCACACGCCAAACGTCAGGCGAATTCTACGACAAGGAACCGAAACAAAAAGTGGCATGCCCGAAAAAGCATACCGCTTTTATTTTTTCCACACGCGCCGACCGCACATAAAATGCGAACATTCGGCTCACACGCGAACATTTCGCGAATCGCTACTTATGATATTTCCCGCCCGCCAAAATCGTAAAAGCGCGATAGATCTGTTCAAGCAGCATCACGCGAAAAAGCTTATGCGGAAAAGTCATTTCGGACAGCGACAGGCGCAGATCACATTCGCGCTTTAAGGATTCGTCCAAACCGCACGAGCTTCCGATGACAAAGCTTGCGCCCGAATATCCTTTATTGGGAAGCGAACCCAAAAGCGCGGCAAACTTTTCGGATGACATCGGTTTTCCCTCGACGCAAAGAGCGATCTTATAGCTTTTTTCGGGCAATGCCGCACGAACCCTTTCGGCTTCTTTTTCAAGCGCGGCGGCGATTTCGCCGTTTGACGGGTTGTCCGACAATCGCTCATCTTTTATATTTTTGGCGCGAAGATTGCAAAACGCTCCCAAGCGCTTGGCGTATTCCTCCGCCGCATCTTTATAATTCTTGTCCCGTTCGTTGCCGAGATAAATCAAATCCACCGTAAACATAATGCTTTTTCCGACTCTTTCCCGAAAATTTGTTGACATACTCCCGAAAATATGCTATTCTATATTCGAAATCCATACTTGCGTTGTCCTTTTGTCGGACTTTGAAAATACCCGACGCCACGCCTGTATTTTATCACAAAATACCCGCAAACACAAGTGCAAGTTTAATTTTTTCATTACGTACTATCACGGAAAGGAATCGTGTATGAAAACCGTATGTTTCGGAGAGTTGTTGCTCCGTTTAAGTCCCGACGGACACAAACGCTTCTTGCAAGCCGAAAATTTCGATGCGTATTACGGCGGTGCCGAAGCGAATGTTGCCGCAACGCTTGCCGTTTTGGGGGCAAAGGTCGACTATGTTACCAAAGTTCCCGCCCATGAGATCGGACAAAGTGCCGTCAACGCCTTGCGTCGCTACGGCGTCGGTACCGAGCATATTCTTCGCGGCGGCAATCGAATCGGCATTTACTTTTTGGAAAAAGGCGCGTCGCAACGCGGTTCAAAGGTTCTGTATGACCGCACTCATTCGGCATTTTCCGAAAGCGCACCGTCCGAATACGATTGGAAAACGATTTTGGACGGTGCCGATTGGTTCCATTTCACGGGTATCACCCCCGCTCTCGGCGAAAACGTTGTCGAAACGTTGCACGGTGCCTTAAAGATCTGCAAAGAAAAACACATTACCGTCAGTTGCGACCTCAACTACCGCGCCACTCTTTGGAGCGTCGAACAATGCGCGGCGGTCATGCAGACCCTCATGCCCTATGTAAACGTATTGGTAGCAAACGAAGAACATGCCGATCTGATTTTCGGTATCAAGCCGCAAAACGTCGCGCCGTCGACAAAAGAAGCCTATGAAAGCGTTGCGCGTCAATTGTACAAAAAGTTTTCGCTGGACGCATCGGTTATCACCATGCGCGAAAGTATTTCCGCCGATGACAATCGTTGGGGTGCCATGATTTTCGACGGAAAAGATGCTTGTTTTTCCGATACGTATACCATGCATATGATCGATCGCGTGGGCGGCGGCGATGCCTTTTGTGGTGCGTATATTTATACCCGTTTGAAGGGCACCTACACGACGCAAGAAGCCATAGATTTTGCCGCGGCGGCAGGCGTTTTGAAACATTCGATTGAGGGGGACGTTAACCTTTCGTCGGTCGAGGACATCGAAAAATTGGTTCGTTTCGGCGGAAACGGCAGAACCGCACGCTGACCGAACCGAAAAACATAAACCGAAGCGAGGGTATCGACCATGAGCAACGAAAACAATACGATGAAAGACCGCATGCACACAGGCGAATTGTATTTGCCCGGTGACGAAACCATTATGCGTGAACAAAACAAACATTTGGAACGCTTATATGACTTTAACGCCACCCGTCCGAGCGAATTTGAAAAACGGCAAGCCTTGATGAAAGAAATGTTTGCCGAGATCGGCGAGGGCTGTTATATCGAACCACCTTTCCATTCGAATTTCGGCGGCGGTCGTGTGCATTTCGGGAAATCGATTTATGCCAATTTTAACTTGACCTGTGTCGACGATACGCATATTTACGTTGGCGATTACACCATGTTCGGACCGAACGTAACGGTTGCCACGGCGGGACATCCGATCTTGCCTGAGCTTCGCGAAAAAGGCTATCAATACAACGCACCCGTCCACATCGGGAAAAATTGTTGGATCGGTGCGGGCGCGATCATTCTGCCCGGCATTACGATCGGCGATAACGTTGTTGTCGGCGCGGGAAGCGTTGTGACGAAAGATCTGCCGTCCGATGTCGTTGCGGTCGGAAATCCCTGCCGCGTATTGCGAAACGTAAACGAGCACGACAAAGAATATTATTTCAAGGGACGCAAAATGCCGCCCGCTATATTCGACGAAGCGGCAAAAGTTATGCGATAAGTCCGAGCAAACCCGAAAAAAGCGAAAGCGCGGCGTTTTCCCCGATAGAAACTGTTTCGATTACCGAGAAGAACCCTCCGAAAGGGTTCTTCTTTTTTCATTCCGTTCGAACAAATCGAAGAATCGTTCCCGCCGCTTTTTCCTTTTCGCAGTTGCTTTTTGACGAATTCACAAAAATCGCTTGACATTATTTTCATAACGGAATATAATAGTTTATTATGTCGGTGTAAGATCGGCATACAAATCAAATCCTTACGGAGGTATACGAAATGAGCAGAATTTACAATTTTTCCGCCGGTCCTTCCATGCTCCCTTTGGAAGTTCTCGAAAAAGCGGCTTCGGAAATGACCGATTACAATGGTTCCGGTATGTCGGTAATGGAGATGAGTCATCGATCGTCTTTCTACGAAGCTATCATCAAACAAACGGAAGTTGACCTCCGCAAACTGATGGAAATCCCCGACAATTACAAAGTGCTGTTTTTGCAAGGCGGCGCTTCGACTCAATTTTCTGCCGTTCCGCTGAATTTACTGAACGGCAGCGGTAAAGCCGATTACGTCGTTTCGGGACAATTTTCCAAGAAAGCCTACGCAGAAGCGCAAAAGTTCGGCGATATCGCTTGCGTCGCATCGTCCGCCGACAAAAACTTTACGTATGTTCCCGAAATCACCCCCGACATGGTGCGCCAAGACGCCGATTACGTACACATTTGCTACAACAATACCATCTACGGCACAAAATACGCCGAGATTCCCAACGTCGGAAAACCGATTTTAGTTGCCGATATGTCCTCGTGTATTTTGTCTGAGCCGTTTGACGTTTCGAAATTCGGACTTATCTATGCGGGCGCACAAAAGAACATGGGACCCGCCGGTCTTACCGTTGTCATCGTTCGCGACGACTTGATCGGAAAAGCCAAAGAAACCATTCCCGTAATGCTCGATTACAAAGTGCAAGCCGACAACGATTCGATGTACAATACGCCTCCTTGCTACTCCATTTATATGGCAGGTCTTGTATTCCGCTGGTTATTGGATATGGGCGGTCTTTCCGAAATGGCAAAGCGCAACCGCCGCAAGGCACAAGCTCTCTACAATTACATCGATTCTTCGTCGCTTTATACAGCGCCCGCCGAAGCGAAATATCGCTCGATGATGAACGTCACGTTCGTTACGGGCGATGCCGAGCTTGACAAAAAGTTCTGCAAAGAAGCCGCCGAAAACGGCATGCAAAACATTAAAGGTCACCGTTCTGTCGGCGGCATGAGAGCGTCGATCTACAACGCCATGCCCGAAGAAGGCGTTGCCGCTCTTATCGAATTTATGAAAAAATTCGAAGCCGAAAACGCATAAAATTCGGTTGATTTATATGCCGTACGTTTTTTCATCGGCTGTGCAAGGCGCCGCGAGAAGCGGCGTTTTGCGACCGTATTTCAGCCGTTTTCGCAATATTTTGATTTTTCGTTAATCTTTCTGAAAGATAAGGAGATCGTTTCGTTATGTACAACGTACAATTATTGAATAAAATCGCCAAAGTCGGCACCGACAAATTCGAAGCCGACAAATATACCGTCGGTACCGACGTTCAAAACCCCGACGGTATCATGGTTCGTTCCGCCGCTATGCACGATATGCCGTTCGGTGACAACTTGAAAGCTATCGCCCGTGCCGGCGCCGGTGTTAACAACATTCCGATCGACCGTTGTTCGGAAAACGGCATCGTCGTATTCAACACGCCGGGTGCCAACGCCAATGCCGTCAAAGAACTTGCCGTTGCCGCTTTGTTAATGGCGTCGCGTAAGATCGTCGACGGTGTAAACTGGGCGTCAAGCCTTACGGGCGACGACGTTGCCAAGCAAGTCGAAGCCGGCAAGAGCGCTTTTGCGGGTCCCGAACTTTCGGGAAAAACGCTCGGCGTTATCGGTTTGGGCGCTATCGGAGCACAGCTTGCGGGCACCGCTTTGCATTTGGGCATGAACGTATACGGTCACGACCCCTACATCACCGTCGACGCCGCTTGGCGTATGTCGAAAGCGGTGGTAAACGCTCCGTCGCGTGACGACATTTACAAGAATTGCGATTATATTTCGTTGCACGTCCCCGCCACCCCCGAAACCAAAAACATGATCAATAAAGATACCATCGCCATGATGAAAGACGGTGTGCGCATCATCAACCTTGCCCGCGCCGACCTCGTCAACGCCGAAGATATCAATGAAGCACTCGCAAGCGGAAAAGTTGCAAGCTACGTCACCGACTTTCCCACTCCCGAAACGGTCGGTGTTCCCGGTATTATCACCATTCCCCATCTCGGCGCCTCAACGCCCGAATCGGAGGATAACTGCGCTGTTATGGCTGCCGCCGAACTGAAGGATTTCTTGGAAACCGGCAACATTCGCAACAGTGTCAACTATCCCGATGCCGTCATTCCGCACGTCGGAGAAACCCGCATTTGTATGTTCCACAAGAACATTCCCAACATGTTAGCGCAAATCACGTCGGTTCTTTCCGAAAAACAGATCAACGTGGAAAACCTCGTCAACCGTTCCAAAAAGGACAATGCCTATACCTTGATCGAAATCAACGGCAAGCTATCCGAGGAAGATTACAACGCCCTCTGCGCGATCGAAAGCGTCGTTCGCGTAACCGTTATTTAACGAACTCAAAATTCCTTCTGCGCCTTTCGCCGACGATTCCAAACGTCCGATACCTCACCGCTGTGCCCGCTTGATACCGAGCGGGCACTTTGAAAATTCTCGGTTTTTGAAAAATACCGTCCAAATTTTCGGGAAAATTAAAAAAACCGCAACTTTTTTGTTTTTTCTTCGTCTAATGTATAAAGCGTCCGTATCCGACCTTTTCGGTTTTCATTGTCTGCGGTACGGAGCCATTTACACGTAACGCGTTCGCGTATTTGTCCGGTTACGTATTTTCGGAGAACCGTTTATGCGGGCGAAAAAACATATGCCCATGAAAATGAGGAATATCCATTATGCTGAAAAAGATCTTAACGTTTTCCGCCATCGGCGCTCTTTCCGCTCTGTTACTCGGCAGCGCTGTTTCTGCCGTCGATACCGGCATTTCGGTCTATGTCGACGAAAAAGAGTTGACTTTCGATACGGCGCCTTGTCTTGTCAACAATCGAACCATGGTACCCATGCGCGGCATTTTCGAAGCGCTGGGGGCAACCGTCGAATGGGACGAAGAAACACGCACCGTCACCTCTCAAAAAGATGACCGCACCGTCACCCTGACGGTCGATGACCCGCACATTTCGATCAACGGAATCGTTTCTTTCCTTGATACCGCGCCCACGATTCGCAAAAATCGCACCCTCGTGCCGATACGCGCCGTGGCAGAGGCATTCGGTGTTTCGGTCGATTGGCTGAGCGATATCAAAACCGTGGCGATCGATTCACCCGATTATCAAACGACCGAAGTTGACCTTTACGACTTCAATCACGTTCTTCGCTCGGTGGATACGCGTTTTCTCGACCGTTACACCGCAATCGGTTGGACCGACAGCATAGACGATCTTTATACAACTCTCTATTCGACCGGCGGCAAACAGTCGGTTCCGATTGCCGCGCTGACGCAAAACCTCGAAAACGGATGGAGCGAAACGGCGCCGATCTTGGAACTTTCCGACAAAAGCTATTTTGAGCAAAACGGCGATTATCTCAAAATTTTCTGGCATCCGATAAACCACGCGGGTAAGAACATCAAGCGCTATTCGGTTAAATTTTATTACGTGATTTCGGGCGGAAAAGGCGGATACAGCACCATTACCAAAAATGTCAGCGGCACCTTTGTCGACGGCGATGAACTCGGTCATACCACCACCATGGCGGAAAACTCCTATATCGACCTCGATTGCGGCGGAAAGTGCAAAACGCTGATCGTCGGCGAAGTCACCCTTTATTTCACCAAAGGCGACCCCGTGTCTTTCTGGTGCGGTCAAGGCGTCACCAAAGGCGATAAATGGGACGGCACTCTCTACGGTGAAGATCTGCTTTCCCTTTCGGGCAGCGGAAACGATTCGGTTCTTTATCCGATCTATCAACTCAAAACCGGTGAAAGTACCGTCGTGAGCGGTGCGGAGCTTTCGGAAAAGTTGTCCGACGGATGGTATTTGACCCCCGTAACGACTCTCTATTATCCCGACGGCACTTCGATCGTGGCGGCAACCGCCAAAGTTGCCTCTCTCAAGGAAGCGGGGCTTACCGATAACCTTGACGATATTGCGATACACGTGTACAGCACGACCGACGGCGCCGAGCAAGATATCTTGCCGTATTTGCTGGACGACTACGAAAAGCAGGGCTGGAATGTGTATACCGAACCTGTCACGGTATTGTATCAATACGCGAACGGAACACAAAGAGCCTTCGAAAACTCCAAGGTTGAAGAACAACTTGCAAACGGTTGGAAACGAAACCGCGACGAAGTATACGCCACCGTTTACGATCTTTCGGACGAAAGCCGTGAAATACTCCGCGTCGATTTGGAAGGATACCTTGCCGTAGGCTGGTACGAAACACCGGTTTTGAAAGTCTATTATACGAACGGTATGGACAAGATCATTCCCAAAAGCGAATTGACAAATTACCAAGCCGACGGTTGGGTAACCGACCCCGAAGAAATCAAAGTCACACTTTACCGTCCCGACAAAATCACCGTGCGGGTCATGCCGTACGAAATCGACCAATATCTCACCGACAATTGGTATACGGAAGAAGTATGTGAAGTGTTTGCCGCAAACGGCGAAAGTGCCGTTGTTCCCACCGCCGCGTTGAGCGATTATATCGCCGACGGTTGGTCGGAAACCGAAGCGGATTTCTATACGAATTATTACACGCTCTCTTCGGTTGTACGCGGTTTGATCTATGACAAAGACCGCTATCTTGCAAACGGTTTTCGCACGGTTCCCTACCCGATTCGGCTGAATACCGCTTGCTGTTTGGAGCGCGCCAGCGTTTGGAGCAAATACACCTATTCGTTCCGTTGGCAGCCGCAAAACACTTCGGGACAAACGATCGATTCCTACCGTATCGAATATCATGTGCCGGACGGCGGCGAATCGTACGATTACAGCGAAACTTTCTATAAATCCGTTGCTCCCGACGGTTTGCTTTGCAACGACAGCTATGACGGCTCGTTTTTGGTAACACTTCCCGAAGGCACCGACAGTCTTGTCATCGGAAACATCACGTTGCGTTATGCCGACGGTACCGTCGAAACGTTTTGGTGCGGTCAGCGGATCCGCTTGGGACAGGAAAGTTGGGACGGCGTCTTGTACGACAGCTCGTTCAAGCAAAGCGGCAACGACCTCGAAAGATTGTCGGCTGTTTCGAATTTGAAACAGTTGCCGTAGCCCCTCCTTTCGAATCAAATCAAAAACAAACCGTGCCCCCTCGAATAAATTGAACAAACCCGAATCGGCTGATCGGAAAATCGATTCGAAGCATTACCGGCAGGACACTCCCGCATATCCAACGGGAGTGTCTTTTTTTCGTCCCTTTTGCAACAATGCCGTTTCATGCCCGCAAAAAAGCACACAAAAAATCGAACGTTTGCGCCCGGTATGGGTTACATCAAACGTTCGATTCGGTTTATGGAGCCGCCGTCACAGGCGGAAAAAATCAGTTGTTTTCGACGATCTTCTTATACTTTTCGTAGCCCTCGTCCCACATATCCTTGTCGCGCGGTTCGAAGCAGGAAATTTCGAAAGAGTTCGCAATCACTTCGCGCGCCTCTTTGGTGTCTTTGATCTCGCCGGCGGCGATCGCCTGAACGGCAATATTACCGAGCGCGGTTGCCTCAACGGGACCGGTATAAACGGGACGTCCGCATGCGTCGGCAGTCAATTTGCAAAGCGGCACTTCCTTGGTTCCGCCTCCGACAATGTTGATAAACGGTGCCTTGTGACCCGTAATTTCGTCGATCTTTTCAACCGTGCTACGGTATGCCATTGCAAGGCTGTCGAAGATACAACGAACGATCTCGCCTTTGGTTTGCGGAACGTATTGACCGGTTCTCGCACAATAGTCGACGATGCGCTTGGGCATATTTCCGGGTGTTTGGAATACAAGGTCGTTGGGATTGATAAAGCAAGCATGCGGCTTGGACGCCATTGCCATATCCGAAAGTTCGTTAAAGGAAAGCTTCTCGCCCTCTCTTGCCCATTGACGGCGCGATTCCTGTTCGATCCAAAGTCCCATAATGTTCTTCAAGAATCGAATCTTGCGGTCGGTACCGCCCTCGTTGGTGATATCGTATTTATACGCAAGGTCGTTGGTGATCGGTTCGGGAATTTCTTTACCCATCAGCGACCACGTACCGCTGGAAATGTAAACGAAATCGTCGTTTTTCGCAGGAACGGCAACAACAGCCGACGCCGTGTCATGGCTGGCACAAGCGATCACGTCGGCATCGATATTGCCGACTTCGTCTTTGATATGCGGCAAAAGTTTGCCCGCCGATGTGCCGGGTTGTACGATCTCGCCGAACATTTCTTTCGGGAATCCGAGCTTGTCAATAATATCCCACGACCAATTTCTCGTCTTGGCGTCCAACAACTGCGAAGTCGATGCGATCGTGTATTCGGTTTGTTTGGTTCCGGTCAGGAAATACTTCAAAAGGTCGGGGACAAAAAGCATATCCTTAGCGTTTTTGAATTTATAGGGGTCGTTACGGAACGAGAACAATTGATAGATCGAATTGAAGTTGCAGAACTGCGTACCGGTGATCCTATACAGTTCGTCTTTCGGAATCACTTTGAAAAGTTCTTCCATGAGCTCTTGCGTGAGTCTGGGATCGCGGTAATTGTAGGGGTTACCGATCAATTGACCTTCATGGTCGAGAAAACCGAAGTCCACGCCCCATGTGTCGATCGAAATGCTCTTGATGTCTTTGTTGTCCGAAAGGAAACAATTGGAAATAGCCCCTTTGATCTCGGTAAAGAGCTTGAGCATATCCCAATACAACGCGCCGTGAATATTCACAGGGTCGTTTGTGAAACGGTGTGTTTCCTCCAGCGTGATTTTGTTTCCGTCGAATTTTCCCACGATTCCTCTGCCGCTGGATGCGCCGAGGTCGATTGCCAGCATTTTTAAGGTTGCCACTGTTTTTCCTCCAAATGATAATATTTAATACTGCTTGATACTGCTTGATACCGATTGCCGACAATTTTGCCGTTATTCGAAATAGCTGGTATTCATCAAATTGTCGTAGCTGATTTTTATCGCTTCGAACGGGTCGATGCGCGTTTCGTCCAACTCGACAAAATGATAGGTAAGTCCCGCACGCTTGCACGTGTCCAAAATTTTCAAATACGGAAGATTTCCCTCCATAATTTCGATAATGCTCTGCTTGCCGTCATGGATTCCCATGTCCTTAAAATGCGTGCAGGCAATGCGATCTTTATACTTTTCGAGAAAAGCGCACTCGTCCAAACCCGAATAATGCAGCCAATACACGTCAACCGTCAGCTTTACCGCTTCGGGCTCAGAATTTTCCAAGAAATATTCCAAAAAATGCTTTCCGTCTTTTTTGGCAAATTCCCAATAATGGTTGTGATAGGCAAAAGTCTTTCCGGCCGCTTTGATTTTTTCGACAGCGGGAGCAAGCTCCTTTGCCATGCGAATAAACTCTTCGGCGCTGTTTCCGTTTCGCACCGCTTCGGGCGGCGCGCCGAGACCGATCACATTACAACCGTACAAATCGTGTTCGGCAATCACCCGCTCGGTATCGTTTACGATTCGTTCGTAAGGCGTGTGCGTGAGCAGGACCGAAAGTCCGGTTTCGTCGCACGCCTTTTTGATAACTTGCGCCGTGATAACTTCGCCGACACCCGATATTTGAACGGTGCGGTAACCGATCTGCGCGACTTTCTTCATCGCTTCCGAAAAACTTTCGGGCGTTTTCGCATATTCGCGCAAGGTGAAAAATTGCAAGCCCAATTTCATTTTATCCATAGTCATTCCTCCGATTCGCTCGTTTTCTGTTTTTTCGACGGCTTCGACCATTCGTTTGTTTCTCTTGTCATTATAGCAAAAAAACACAAACTTGTAAAGACAAAACGAAAAAAAGACGAATTTCGCAATATGTTCCGCCAAATGTATCGGCTCAAACGATATCGGCTGTTTTCGTTTTTTACTTTAAGGTAACGACGGTAACACCGCTGTCGCCCTCGCCGAACATACCGGCGCGCATACTTTTCACGCGTTTATCGCGACGCAAACGTTGGGTCAAAGACGCCCGTAAGGCACCCGTGCCTTTGCCGTGAATGACCGTGACTTGATTCAAACCCGCCAACACCGCGTCGTCCAAATATTTGTCGACTACAAACCATGCGTCGTCGCCGATCATGCCGCGAACGTCCACTTCGGTGCTGACCGTAAGGCTCTTGCCCGACGAAGAAGAAGCGCGTTTGAAATCCTTTTCGGGTGTTGCCGCTCCTTCGACCAGCATAAGATTCTTTACCTTGGTTTTTGTTGTAATAATTCCCGCTTGAACTGTCGCGTTCTTGCCGTCGATCGTCAAAACCGTTCCTTGCTTGTTGATATCCCGCAACAAAACCGTGTCGCCGACACGAAGCTCACGCGACGGAACGTACTCTTCTTCGATACGCGTCGTCACGTTTCCGAGTTTTTTTTCGGACGCATTCAAGCGTGATTTCACGTCTTGCTTTGCCGCCGCCAATTTCTCGGCAAAATCTTCGCTTTCTTTTTGCTTTTTGATTCGATCCAATTCGGCAAAAATATAGTCCGCCGAAGCGCGCGCCTGTTCGACCAAAGACCGTGCTTTCGCCTCGGCACGTTCGTTTTCGGCTTCCAGCCGCTTATTAAAGCGTTCGCGTTCTTCGCGCGTCTTTTGGTGCATTTCGGAAAGTTCGGCACGAAGCTTTGCCGCTTTTTGTTTTTCATTTTCGTAATGCGACTTTTCGGTTTCAAGCTGTTCGAGAAGCGATTCAAACCGCCGCGTTTCGCCCGCCACGCTGTTTTTTGCGTTTTCGACGATCTGCAGGGGGATTCCGAGACGCTCGGCAATGGCAAACGCATTGGATTTGCCCGGCAGACCGATCATCAGCCGATAGGTCGGACGAAGTGTTTCGACATTGAATTCACAACTTGCATTGGAAACCTTGTCGGTGGAAAGCGCATACGCCTTAAGTTCGGCATAATGGGTGGTCGCGGCGCAAAGACAGCCTTTTTCGCGTACCGTTTCCAATATCGCTTCCGCCAAAGCCGCCCCTTCGATCGGGTCGGTGCCCGCGCCCAATTCGTCAAACAATACGAGTGAGCGCGGCGTGATCTTTTGCAAAATTTCCACGATGTTGACCATGTGCGCCGAGAAAGTGGACAACGACTGTTCGATGCTCTGTTCGTCGCCGATATCCGCTAAGATCGAATCGAACACCGGAACGGTCGAACCGTCCTCGGCGGGAATATGCAAACCGCATTGTGCCATCATCGAAAAAAGTCCGAGCGTTTTCAAGGTTACGGTCTTGCCGCCCGTGTTGGGACCGGTGATGACCAACATGGTATAGTTTCGTCCCAACGACACGTCGATCGGAACGACTTTTTGCTTGTCGAGAAGCGGGTGACGCGCACGTTTCAAATTCACATACGGTTTTCCCGAAAGGATCGGCTCGGTCGCCTCCATGCGATACGAAAGCTCGGCTTTGGCGAAAACGGCGGCAAGCTCGCAAAGAATGTCGTAATCGGCGCAAAGAGCGTCCGAAAAGCGCGCACATTCGCCCGAAAGCTCATATAGAATCCGTTCGATCTCGGCGGCTTCTTTGGCTTCGAGCATACGTATTTCATTGTTGGCTTCGACAACGCCCATCGGTTCGATAAACAGCGTGGCACCGGTTGCCGACGTGTCGTGTACCAAACCTTTTATTTCGCTTCGGTATTCGGATTTTACGGGGAGAACGAAACGACCGTTTCGCGTCGTTACGATATTTTCCTGCAAATACTTCGAACCGCCGCCCGAAACGTATTTTTGCAACGTTTCGCGGATTCGTCCCGACGCGGAACGGATCTTCCGTCGAATGTTTGCAAGCTCGGCCGATGCCGCGTCCGCCATCATGTCTTCGGACGCGATCGAGACGGTGATTTTGTCCTCCAAAAACTTATTGGGGGACAGTTTGGAGGCAATATCGGCAAGACAAAACTCCTCGGCACCTTTGTAGCTCGAAAAATATTCGGACACACTGCGCGTCGACTGCAAGACGGCGGCGATTTGCAAAAGCTCCGCCATATTAAGCGCCGCTCCTTTTTCGCACCGTTCGATCGAACGTCGAATGTTTTTCACGCCGCCGAACGACGGCGCGCCTTTGGCGGCGGTCATGGTTTTGGCTTCGGACGTTTGTTTTTGCATATAGCGAATCCGTTCGATCGATACCGATGGCGAAAGGGTCGCCAAAAGTTCCCGACTACCCTCAACCGCCGTACAGTCAAGCAGCATTTGCTTGATCTTATCGAATTCAAGCGACAAAAACGCTTTTTCGAATCCGCGCCGCGTATACGCGTCGATCACGTCGGAGACGAAGTTTTCGCTTTCAAATGCGGTTGCGGGTTGGTATTGTTCGCTCATAGTATAACTGTTTTGCCTTTCTGTTTTCGTGTATTCTTTTTTCGTTAAACTTTCGGTTCGGGCGGCGCATCGGGTTTCCTGCGCTTTTCGCCGTCCGATTCGTCAAGCCCGATTCCCAAATTCGCGAAAAAGCGGTCGGTTTCGTATCGGCGTCCCGTTTGACAAACGAGATAGTTTCGGCACACGTCGAACAACTCGCCGCACGAAAAGCGGTTTTCGGGCAAATTGAAATTCAGCATTTTATTTTGCGGAAGCCGAATCATACCGCGCAAGCATTCCACCGTATCGGACGATAGCGGAATCGTTTCGCGCCTTTCGCGCGCCGCCAAGCAATCGGGACACAAAAAGGCGCCGTCGGAACAAGAAAACAAATACCGTCCGTGGCGGTCACACGAATCGACCGCCGCTTTTCCGCAATCGGCACAATTTTCGAAATCGGGCATAAATCCGCCGATCATCATACACTGCAT
>CAYNXA010000009.1:0-18178 GCA_964401015.1 uncultured Oscillospiraceae bacterium | reverse complement strand
GGCATTCCGTGAGCGAGAAATAACCATTTTACGCCGTTTTCTTCGCGACGCATTTGATGAACGAGCATATCGGCGGCAATTCCGTTATCGCCGATGACCGAAATATTGCGTTCGTTTTCGAGAGCATTCAGCACTTCGATCTTGCTGAACGGAATTTTTTCGCTCTTTTCGTACAAAGCTTTTCCGCGCTCGGAAATTTCGGCGTCGCAAAGAGTCGGTGCGTTTCCGATAAAGATCAAGCGACCGCCCGCCTTGCGGAACGCTTCCAAACGCTCCAAGGTCGACGAACGCAACGTTTCGCACGCGGGAACGAGAATTACATCGTATTTCATCGCGCCGACACACAAGGGGTTTTCGCCTTTTTCGCAAAGCGAGGGCAAGAGCGATTCGGAAATGAAGTCGTAATCGATCAATCCAAACAAAAGCCATTTCGTGATGTTTTGGAAATTGTTTTCGATCTGGGTACGGATTGCTTCGGTTTGATCATTCGGACCGAAATGCAACCAATAGCTTTCGATCGGATGGATCACGCCGACCTTGATATCCGCCTTACCGCGGGTCATGGCAGTATTTACGCGAGCGAAATGGTCTTCGATATAGCCGTATTTGTCGTACCATGCCGACTGATAGCCGATCGACGCGGGATAATCGCGCTTTGCCTCACCCTCCATGGTATACCATGCCAAATGGTGAACGCGGGTGGTCACGCCCAATGCCGCTTGCCAATCGCCCTGACTTTTATGTCCGCGAAAATCGTAGTCCCAGTTGGTCACGCCGTACAACTCGGATACCATGCCGCAACGGTCGTATTGATGGACTGCCGATTGGCATTGCTTGGCGGTACCATATTCGCGTGCATCGCACAACATATCAATGCCGGGAAGTCCGAAGCCGCGATAGGAACGCATGGTTTCGCCGACAGTGGCGGCTTGTGTATACAGCGGCGTTTCCCAGAGCATGTGTCCGGTCAGCATAATACCATGTTCATCGCACCATTTGCCGCATTGGTCGCCGAATGCGTGAGCAAACAATTCGGTAATCAGATCATGCAGATGATAGCGATGGACCGAAACCTTTCCGTCGGGCAATTCCCAGAACATTTCGGGCAAATACTCAGTAATGTCCGTTCCGTATGCCGCCTTGTATTTTTCGACAAGCAAGGTCGTCCACGGGATTATCAGCGTTTTCTTTTCGGTTGCGAACGCAAGCTGGGTCTTGCCCTTAAACTGCGGTTCGTCGGTAAAAATGGCGGGAATCGTTTTTCCGAATTCGTCGCCGACTTTGTTTTGATAGGCTTCGTACGTGATACGGATAAATTCTTGCATCGACGCGTCATCGAGCGTGTCGACGTAGGTCGTGTCGTTATACCACGATTCGGGAATATGGTCGATGTAGAAATACGCATACCAGCGGGTCGCGCCGTCGCGAACGGCATCGTCGTGCGAAACACGTGCATAGGACGCAAGACAGCCGTTTTCGTCCAAAAGGATATCGTAGCAGGCAAACAGACGGATAAATTCGTTTTCTTCCCACCGTTCGGTCGTAAGGCGCAACGATTTGGCGCGATATTCGGGATGGTCTTTGGTAACAAGTCCGCCCGCCGCACCCGACGGCCAACGATCTTCGTCGTAAAGCCAGGCAAGCATACCTTCTTTTTTGAATTTATCGGTGCAGAAGCGGATACGATCCATATGTTCTTTGCCGAGATACGGAAGTGTCAATCCCGTGCGGACGTGCATATGGGCGCCGCCCAAACCCATTTTTTTGAATACGTCGATCTGTTCCGCCAAATATTCTTCTTTCAGATCGCCGTTCCAAGCCCAAAAAGGCGCACCGCGATATTCCGACGGCGGGTTTTTGAATACGCTCTCGGTGAGTTCGGGGGTGTTTTTGTAAATGGTCTTACTCATGGTGGTTTCCTTTCGTTCTGTATTGTCGATTTTGTGTTTTTTCAATCGTTCTCGTTCGGCTCGTCGGAAAGATCGGTGCGATAACGCGCCAACATACCGCGGATCTTCGCGTCGACAAGGGCGGTGACAAGCGTTCCGTTTTCGGTATATTCGGTCGACAAAACGGTCGCCGATTTATACAAAAGCGGCAAAGAGCCGGCGTCGTCAAACGGGAAAAGGAATTCGACCCGTTGCAACGATTCGAACAGCATTTTTTCCATTTCGGCAAGCAATTCTTCGATTCCGTAGCCGTTTTGTGCCGAAATGCATACGCTTTTTTTGTCGCCTACCGTATCGTTCGGAGGAATTTTTTCCAAACGGTCACACTTGTTAAAGACGTACAGCGTCGGTTTCCCGCCCGCCCCCAGTTCGGCAAGCGTTTTTTCGGTCACGTCGGTTTTCATGCGCATCTCTTCGTCCGACGCGTCGCACAAAATCAAGAGCGCGTCGGCATAACTTGCTTCGTCCAATGTACTGCGAAAGGCGCGCACAAGCCCATGGGGCAAATTGTTGATAAATCCGACCGTGTCGGTCAGCAACACTTCCAACCCCGACGGAAGCCGCAACTTTCGTACCGTCGGATCCAACGTGGCGAACAGCTTATCTTCCGCCAATATGCCCGCGTCGGTAAGGCGGTTGAGCAAGGTCGATTTGCCCGCATTGGTATAGCCGACGATGGCAAAAACGGGAATATTCGCCTTGGCGCGCTGTTTGCGCATGGTTTCGCGGTTGTTTTCGAGGGTTTTGAGCTGTTCTTCCAAAGCGGCGATACGTCGCTGTATATGACGGCGGTCGGTTTCAAGCTTGGTTTCGCCCGGACCTCTTGCGCCGACCGAGCCGCCTGCACTGCCGCCTTGACGAGAAAGGGCAATTCCTTTGCCGGTCAGACGCGGAGCGCTGTAACGCAACTGGGCTATCTCGACCTGCAATTTGCCCTCCCCCGTTACGGCATGACGGGCAAAAATGTCCAATATCAACATGGTGCGGTCGATGACGCGCAGTTCGTTTTCTTCACCGCCGATCTCTTTTTCCAAATTTCGGATTTGCGACGGCGACAGTTCACAATCGAAAATCACCAAACGGATATTTTGGCTACGGCAAAGTTCGCGCGCTTCTTGCGCCTTGCCGATGCCGATATAAGTCGCCGCTTCAAGAGCGGGGCGGCATTGGGTCATGGTATAAAACGTAACGGCGTCACATTCGTCGGAAAGGGCGGTCTCCGCCAACAGCTTCAACTCCTCTAACGACTTTTCGGTTTTTTCTTCGTCGCGTGCCGAAAAAAACAGCGACATCAAAAGAACGCCGTAATCCTCGATTGTATCGGGCACGATCACATTCGGTTCCGCCATACGGTTCGTGTTTTCCTTTCTTTGTTCATAGGTTCGGTTTTATTCGTTTTCGATCTTAAGTTTTCCGTTTTCGGTTTCTCATTTTCCGTTCTCGATTTTCAAGTTTTCGTTTTCGCTCCGCCGAAAATGGAAAAAAGAGCGGTTGCCCGCACAAAAGCCGTGCGGGAAGCCCCCGATATGTCTGTTTTCAATTAAAGGTTTACTTTGACCGGCGCGTTCGTTTCCACCGACTTGAACGCGGCTTCGATTACTTTCAATACGCGCAACATTTCGTCGTGCTTTACGATCTGGGTTTCTTTGCCCTCGATCGCGCGGCAGAAATTGCGATAGTAATCGTGAACGTCCGAGTCGGGACGGTCGATATAATACGTTTCGGTGGTCAGCGAATCGCGCGGTGCCATCGTTTTGGTAAGTCCCGCCGCCGTTACAACCGGCGTTACGTTTGCCTGATACCATTCTTTGCAACGAACCACTTCGCATTTGTCGGTCCAATCGCGAATGATCGCCGAGCCCATTTCGCCGAGAATGTAGAAACGGGGCATCGAAACAAAGTTATAGGTGCCGACTTCCGAGAAGAAGCGGGTGCCGTTTTCAAACAAGATCTCGCAACGATAGCCGTCATCGACTTCTTTGTTGGTAAGATGATCGAAGCGGCAATCCACCTGTACGACTTTGCTGTCCGAAACGATCTGCAAACCTTGGTCGATAAGGTGAATACCCCAGTCGTAAAGCATGCCGCCGCCGTGTACCTTTTCGCCGCGCCAGTCGCCGGGGATACCGCGCGAGCCGTGAATACGCGATTCGATGTTAAAGAGCTGTCCGATCTCTTTGGAATCGTAAAGTTTCTTGGTCATAAGGAAATCAACGTCCCAACGGCGATTCTGGTGAACCGAGAAGAGTTTGCCGTATTTGTTCGACGCGTCGATCATATCCTGCAACAATTCGCTCGTGAGGGTGACCGGCTTTTCCGAAATGACATTCTTGCCGGCGGCAAGCGCCTTTATCACGATATCGTGATGGAAATTGTTGGGAGTTGCAACGGTAACGATATCGATTCGTTCGTCGGCAAGCAGATCTTCGAGAGAAGAATACGCGTGGATCCCCATTTCTTCGGCAACCTTGCCGCGTTCGGGATTGATATCGTAAATACCGGCAAGTTCGACAACGTCGCTTTCGAACGCATGTCTTTGGTGCCAGCCGCCCATGCCGCCGAAGCCGACGATTCCCAACATATGTTTCTTATTCATATTCGTTTACCTTAACCTTTCCGTTATTCGAGCGACCGTCCGAGGCATTTGCCGCACCGAGCGATCGTCTTGTTTTCGTGCGTAAGCACGGGAAATCACGCTTTGATTATATACCAAGCGAAAGGAAAAATCAAGCCTTTTTTGCAATTTTCACATCGTTTTACAAGCCTTGTGAAAAAACGTTCCGAAAAATCCGAAAAACTCTTGCAAAAACAACATAAAATGTTATAATAGTTACAGTTAGTGACCGATATCGGTCGTTTCGAAAGGAGTTCTTTGCGTGGAAAACCGAATATTTCGCATTTTGGCTGTCGGCGATGTCGTCGGCAAACACGGAACCGAATGTATACGGCGCTTTCTTCCGTCGCTTTCGAAAGAACTCCGCGCCGATTTTGTTGTCGTAAACGGCGAAAATTCTGCCGTCGGAAACGGTATCACGCCCGAAAGCGCCGAAACGCTGCGCTACGCCGGAGCCGATGTCGTTACGGGCGGCAACCACAGTTTCCGTCGACGCGAAATATACGATTATCTCGACGACACGCCGTCGGTCTTGCGTCCCGCCGATTATCCGTCGGCAACCCCCGGCTTCGGCAGTTGTATCGTATGGGCGGGCGGGCTTTCGGTGTTGGCGATGAACCTTTTGGGCACCGTGTATATGGAGAGTCTCGAAAACCCTTTCGAAACCGCCGAGCGGATTCTTACGCGGGAGGCGGGCAAGTACGACCTTGCGATATGCGACTTTCACGGTGAGGCAACCTCCGAAAAGAAAGCCTTCGCCCATCATTTTGACGGACGCTTCGCCGTCGTATTCGGCACACACACGCACGTGCAAACAAACGACCCGACCATTTTACCGAAAGGCACGGGGTATGTGACCGATCTCGGCATGACCGGAATCGAAGATTCGGTTTTGGGGGTAAAAAAAGAGGTTGTGATCCGCAAGTTTTTGACCAAAATGCCGACCCGATTCGAAGAAGCCGACGGAGATGAAGTTTTGCTGTGCGGTGCTTTGTTCGAATACGATCGCGATGCGAAAAAAACCGTAAACGTAAGCCTTGTTCGGAAAAATTATCGGCTGAAAGGACAAGAAAACGGGAAAGGGAACGGAAACGCAACATGACACTGCATTACAAAAATCCCGTGCATCAAGGTGCCGAATTCGTGCTCGACGAACGGGGCGAAAGCGTTTTGCGCATTTACGGACCGACCACCGAAAACACATTATAATTTGACGTTTGATTGGAAAGGAGACGCTCATGACAACCGTATTGGATCTGTTAAAAGCATTGCTGTTGGGAATCGTGGAGGGCATAACCGAATGGTTGCCGATCAGTAGCACGGGACACATGATTCTCGTAAACGATTTGTTACATACCGACAAAGGTTTTTTCGGCTCGCAGATTTTTCTGTATGTAATTCAGCTCGGCGCGATTCTCGCCGTCGTAACCTTGTATTTTAACAAGCTGAACCCCTTTTCTCCGAAAAAAACGGCGCTCGAAAAGCGCGAAACGTGGGATATGTGGTTCAAAGTCATCGTCGCGTGCGTGCCCGCCGGCGTATTCGGACTTTTGCTGAACGATTATATGGACTCGATTTCCACCCCGCTCATGGTAAGTATCATGTTGGTGGTTTACGGTGTCGCGTTTATTCTGGTCGAAAATCGAAAAAAGCAACCCGCTGTCGGCAAAACAAGCGACATGACGTATAAAACCGCTCTGTTCATCGGGATGTTTCAGGTTCTTTCGATCATTCCGGGCACTTCCCGTTCGGGCGCAACGATCCTCGGCGCGATCTTGCTCGGTTGTTCCCGCTCGCTTGCGGCGGAATTTTCGTTCTTTTTGGCGATTCCGGTTATGTTCGGCGTCAGTTTCCTCAAAATCGTTACCAACGATTACCCCATGGCGGGCACCGAATGGGTACTGCTTTTTGTCGCCATGGCAACCGCCTACATTGTTTCGCTGATCGCGTTGCGTTTTCTCGTCAACTACGTAAAAAAGCACGATTTCAAGCTTTTCGGTTGGTATCGCATCGTCTTGGGCGCGATCGTTTTGCTGACGTCGTTTCTGTAAATACACGACATCCGAAATCGGCACAATTTCCCCGAAAAGAAAAAACAAAAATCACCTGTCCGTTTTCGAAAATTGCGATTCGTTTCGCGATTTTCGAAGCGGAAATTAAACCTTGACAAAAGAAACTTCTTATGCTATACTGTTCCCGTACAGACTGTGATGAAAACAAGTAACTTTGCCGTAACACCGACAGAAAGCGACCGGTCGATGAGAGGGGCGGGCACGTGCGGCGATGAGTGAATACCTTTCGGAGTCTTGCATCGAAAAGAGCGTCGTGTACGGTTTTGCGTTTTATCTTTGCGCTTTTATCTTTGCGCATTTTCCGTTCGTTTGCTCTCGGTAGGTTGCAACGGTCGGCACCCGTTACCGTGCGGTAAAGATTCGTTCTTTCAGAGGCGACAAGTTGATTTGTCGTAAATGAAGGTGGTAACACGGGTTTGCCCGTCCTTTGGTAACAAAGGGCGGTTTTTGTTTTTCTCACACATTTCGACAGTTCAAAAGGAGTACAAACATTATGACGGTTTTCGAAGAACTCAAAGCACGCGGTCTCATCGCACAATGCACCGATGAGGAAGAGATCAAAGAATTGGTCAACAACGGAAAAGCAACCTTTTATATCGGCTTTGACCCGACTGCCGACAGTTTGCATGTCGGTCACTTTATGGCACTTTGCCTGATGAAGCGTTTGCAAATGGCGGGCAACAAGCCGGTGGTACTCATCGGCGGCGGTACCGGTATGATCGGTGACCCGTCGGGACGCAGTGACCTGCGCAAAGTTTTGACCAAAGAGGACATTCAACATAATTGCGATTGCTTCCGCGAACAAATGTCGCGCTTCATCGATTTCAGTGACGGAAAAGCCATTATGGTCGACAACGCCGATTGGTTATTGAATTTGAATTACGTCGATCTGTTGCGCGAAGTCGGTGCTTGCTTCTCGGTCAACAACATGCTTCGCGCCGAATGTTACAAGCAACGTATGGCAAACGGTCTTTCGTTCCTCGAATTCAATTATATGATCATGCAATCGTACGACTTCTATCATTTGTATCAGCATTACGGTTGTAATATGCAATTCGGCGGCGACGACCAGTGGTCGAACATGCTCGGCGGTACCGAACTTATCCGTCGGAAATTGGGCAAAGATGCCTATGCCATGACCATCACCTTGCTTCTCAATTCCGAAGGCAAGAAAATGGGTAAAACCGCGTCGGGTGCTGTATGGCTCGACCCGAACAAGACCACGCCTTTCGATTTTTATCAGTATTGGCGCAACGTCGGCGACAGCGATGTGTTGAAATGCATTCGTATGCTCACTTTCCTGCCCATCGAAGAGATCGAACGTATGTCCGATTGGGAAGGCGCAAAACTCAACGAAGCGAAAGATATTCTCGCTTATGAGTTGACAAGTCTTGTACACGGCAAAGAAGAAGCCGAAAAAGCCCGCGATGCTTCACGTGCGCTCTTTTCGGGTGCGGGAAGTTTGGAAAATATGCCCACCGCCGAACTTTCCGCCGAGGACTTTATCGACGGCGGCATTACCATCGTAAACATTCTTTCGAAAGCAAAACTTGTCCCCTCCAATTCCGAGGGACGCCGCGCCGTCGAACAAGGCGGCGTAACGGTAAACGGCGAAAAGATCACCGACGTTAAAAAGATCTATACCGCCGACGAGATCAATGCGGACGATTTTGTCGTAAAACGCGGCAAAAAGAGTTTTGCCAAGATCGTGGTAAAATAATACAACAACATAGGAACACGCGGGCGGAGGATATCCGCCCGTTTGGTTCGAACACCGAATTTTTTTGGGAGATTTTTCGAAATGAATGAAGTATTAGACGCACTATTTGTCGGCATGTTCGGAATTCACCTTACCACTGTTTACGCACTCATTGCATTTGCTCTCGGTATAGCCATTGTCGTTTTTCTCTTGCAAAATCGAAAATATAAAAAAAGTGCGTATTATTCCATTACGAGACTTCCCTATTTGTCGGTTCGATTGAATTTCGGTCGCTACGGCGAATATTTGATTTACAAAAATTTGGTACAATACGAAAAAGACGGTTCGAAATTTCTGTTCAACACATACATTCCGAAAAAGGCAAAAGCCGAAAAGAATACTTTTACAACCCGATTTGGCAAAATCGCTCTCACATAAACGCTCTGCAAAGTTTTTTGGAGGATTCCGTTCCTCTTTTTTCGGTCGTTGTCTTTTCCGACAGATGCACTCTCAAGCATATGCACTTATCCGGCGCAACTGCCGTAATCAATCGCCGAGATGTGTTGAAAACAGTCACGGATATTTGTACGCGGGAATCGGCGCATGTTTTGTCCGCCGATAGGATTCAATCGCTCTATGAAAAATTGCATCCGCAAACACAGCTTGACAATACGGCAAAAAAGCAGCACATCGAGACCGTTCGTCAAAAATACACCGACAAATTCTAAGCTCGTCAACACTATAATTCAATCTATCAATTTTTCAACTTTCGATTCGGCAATTACGAAAGGTACACCTATGCGCTTATTTTCTCCTCCCTCTTTAACGCGCGGCAATTTATTTCGCGGTATATTCGTTTTCAGCTTGCCGCTGATTTTGACGAATCTTTTGCAAGTTCTTTTCAACATGGCGGACACAGCGGTCGTCGGTCGTTACGGTGAGCCGGGAGCACTCGGTTCGGTCGGCTCCACCACCATTATCGTGACCCTTTTCACCAACGTTATTTTGGGCATGGGTTCCGCCGTTAACGTCATCGTAGCTCGCGGCATCGGCGCGGGACAAAAACGCGACGTTGAACAATCGGTACATACATCGGCATGGATCGCGCTATTCTTCGGAATCGCCATCTTGGTTTTGGGGCAAATCATCACCCGTCCGCTACTGGCGATATTGGATACCAAACCCGATCTGATCGACGGAGCGGAGCTGTATTTACGCATTTATTTTTGCGGTATGCCGGCGCTTGCCCTTTATAACTTCGGCAGCGGTGTACTCAACGCGGCGGGCAACACGGTGACCCCGCTTCTCTATATGTCGATCGCGGGTGCGTTGAATATCGTTTTGAATCTGTTTTTCGTCATCGTTTTGCATATGAATGTGGCGGGCGTTGCCGTGGCAAGTATTCTTTCCCAATACGTTTCGGCAATTTTGGTTTTGCTGTTTCTGATGCGTCAAAAAGGCAAGGACTATGCGCTTTGTATCGAAAAAATGCATTTTTCGCCCGAAAAGGCTCGTCAGATCTTGCCGCTTGCTTTGATTTCGGGCTTGCAAAACGCCATTTTCCAAATGGCGAATCTCTTTGTGCAAAAAGGTGTCAATTCGTTCGACACAATCACGGTTGAAGGAAACACCGCCGCCACCAATGCCGACGCTTTGGTATACGACGTGATGAACGCATTTTATGTCGCTTGTACCGGCTTTATCAGTCAAAACTACGGCGCGCAAAACAAAAAACGAATCCGTGACAGCTATTTCATCGGGCTTTTTTATTCGTTTACCGTCGGGATTTTGATGGGGGTCGGCATTTACGCCTGCGGCGAGAATTTTCTGTATCTGTTCACGACCGATGCGGCGGTTGTGGAGGCAGGTATGCAACGGCTTGCCGTCATGTCGCTTTCCTACGGATTTTCGGCGTTTATGGACTGTACCATCGTCGCGTCGCGCGGTTTGGAAAAAAGCGTCGTGCCGACGATTCTCGTAATCTTGGGGTCATGCGTATTTCGCATCATTTGGGTCAACACGGTTTTCGCATATTTCGGCACCATTACGTCGCTGTATCTCTTATACATCGTTTCATGGACGATCACGGCGATCGCGGAAATCATCTATTTTGTCTATCTTTACAAAAAGCTGGTTTCACCCTTGCCCGATCGCGCACCCGAACCCATCGACGATTAAAAAAGAGTTCTTGCCGCTCGACAGAAAATACGGTACACACCGAAGTGTATTTTCACACGCCGACCGATTCTTCGCATATACTGTTCATGAGGAATTTCCTCATTCGATAATCCTCATTTGATAACACGTACATGGGAGAACCGATTATGAATCAATCTATCGATGAACCGTGCCGCCGCGACGACGCGCTCACGAATGAAAAGGCGGCGGCTGTCACACCGTCCGTACCGAACGCTCCGTCCGAAAAGCCGCTTGCGGGCACACAGACCGAACGGAATTTGATGACCGCCGCGGCGAGCGAAGCGCAAGCGCAAACAAAATACGAACTGTATTCGGGCGCGGCATACGAAGAAGGACTGGCGACCGTCGGAGATATTTTATGGGATCTGGCACACCAAGAACGCGAGCACGCCGAGATCTGGTACGATTATCTCGGAAAGATCGGCACGACCGCGCAAAATCTCGACGCCACCCTGACAAGCGAGCGTTACGAATCCGAATCAATGTATCCCGAATTTGCTCGTGTGGCGCAAGAAGAGGGGTTTGACGAGATCGCCGAAAAATTCCGTTTGGTCGGCGGCATCGAAGCGGGTCATGCGGACATTTTGAAAAGCACGGCGACCGAGCTTTCCGACGGCACGCTTTACGGCAAAGGACCCGAAAACGCCCGTTGGTTCTGTACCAACTGCGGGTATATTCACGAGGGAAGCGACGCGCCCGAACGTTGTCCGGTTTGTGCCTACGGGAAAGGATATTTTCTTCGTTACGACGTTTGAAAGGCGATAAAAAGCGATTCAATCTTGCAAAAGAACCCTCTGTGAGGGTTCTTTCTTTTTACGTCCGGTCGGCATAACAGGGCGTAAAAACGAGAAACGAGACGAAATTCGCGGCGTTTTTTGTCGCGGCTTGCAAGGTTTGTCGAAAAAGGGATTGACAAAGCGTTTCGGGCGTGCTATAATAACTCACGTATTCTTATCCGATGAACCTTTCGGGATGGTATTAAGACCGAAAGTCGAGGAAACTCCGGAGAAGCTCTTAAATGGGCTGCCGAAGGGGCAAGAGTGCCGAATGGCGCTTGAAACTCTCAGGCAAACGGACGGGGCAAAGAGTTTACTTCCGCTTTTTCGGCGGTAGTGTTTTGCCGTGTCTGTATTTTCGTTGTTCGGGAATACAGATTATTTTTTTACACGGAGGGTGTTATGGACACACTTTTGCAGATCGTTCAAACGGTCAACGCCTACCTGTCGGACTACATTTTGATCGTATTGCTGATCGGTATCGGTATTTTTTATTCGATTCGTACCCGTTTCGTTCAGGTACGTTGTTTCGGCGAAGGTATGCGCCGCGTATTCGGTAAGATAAAATTGCACGGCGGCAAACAGGAAAGCGGACTTTCCTCGTTCCAAGCGCTCGCCACGGCAATCGCCGCACAAGTCGGCACCGGTAATATCGTCGGTGCGTCGGGTGCGATCTTGATCGGCGGTCCCGGTGCCATCTTCTGGATGTGGATTATCGCCTTTTTGGGTATGGCAACCATTTATGCCGAAGCGGTTTTGGCACAAAAGACCCGTGTGAAAGACGCAAACGGCGACGTTCACGGCGGCCCCGTATATTACATTAAAAAAGCATTCCCGAACGGCTTCGGCAGATTTCTCGCCGGATTCTTTGCCGTAGCGATTACTTTGGCACTCGGCTTTATGGGCGCTATGGTACAATCCAACTCGATCGCCGAATCCTGTAATACCGCATTCGGTATTCCCACATGGATCGTCGGCGCGATTTTGGCAATCATCTGCGCTTTCATTTTCCTCGGCGGTATCCAGAGAATCGCGTCGGTTGCCGAAAAGATCGTTCCGATCATGGCGGTTTTGTTCCTCGCGGGCGGTCTTTTGGTTCTCGTTTGCAACCACGGCGGTCTTGTACAGGCAATCAAAATGATTTTCGTTTATGCCTTTACCCCCAATGCTCTCATCGGCGGCGGTATCGGATATGCCATCAAAACGGCAGTCAGCCAAGGTGCCAAGCGCGGATTGTTCTCCAACGAAGCCGGTATGGGTTCGACACCGCATGCGCACGCTATGGCAAACGTCGAAAAGCCGCATGATCAAGGTTGTGTTGCCATGGTCGGCGTGTTTATCGACACGTTCGTCGTTTTGACCATGACCGCTCTTGTGGTCATCACCATGCTCTATACCGGAAACGGCCCGTTTGCTGGCGCCACTTCCGATACCTATCAGACGTTGGTTGCCGAATCGGGCATTACGAAAGCGACCGCTATGCAATACGCTTGTACGGCAGGCTTCCCCGGTGCTTTGAGTGCAATCGGTAACGGTTTTGTGGCGATCTGCCTTTTGTTCTTTGCGTTCACCACCATCATCGGTTGGAACTTCTTCGGCAAGATCAACGTACAATATCTTTTCAAGAAAAATAAGGTCGCAACCGCAATCTATTCGATCGTTGCCATTGCTTTCATCTTCCTCGGCTCGCTTCTTTCGAACGATCTCGTTTGGGAGCTTACCGACTTCTTCAACTACCTTATGGTTATCCCCAACGTGATCGCTTTGGTTGCGCTTTCGAGCATGGTCGTTGCTTCGGCAAAGGGTACCGACGAAAAGAACGCCTGCGGCGCTTGCAATTGCAAAAAAGCCGACGAAGTTTCGGAAAAAATCGAAAAATAATCGGTCGTCGCCAACATACCGGCGGCAATAAATCAAAGGCTGTCTTGTCTGTGGCAAGGCAGCCTTTTTTGCTCGGTCGGGTCATGACGTCGGGTGGTACGCGTCACGCGGGTCTTTCGGTACATGCGCTGCAACGCCCCGCGCAATAACCTATAAAAGTGAAAACAATACGCGGGTCGTTTCCTACGCGGCGTAACGACCCATACGCGAGACTTTCATGCACGCCGCCGTGTCCCACCCGAAATCACCGAACGGCATGTAGCATGTTTACTATACGCTCCATAACAGTCCAGCAAAAGCGGAACAGCACGCAGGTAGTTTTCCCTACGCACCCGCAACAGCCTATCAAAAGCCGAATGGCACCGAGTTATTCCCCACACGCCGTCACAACAGCCCCGAAAAAAAGAGCGCGATTTCTCGCGCTCCTTTTTAATTGACACACGGATCATATCCGCTTTTATTTATATTTATCCAAAAGGGCGGTCAATTCCGCTTCGGGTTCGGTCACGATAACGACCGCGTTCTTATCGCCCAAATTCTTGGAAATGCGATCTGCCATGGTGAAATCGCAGGTAAAGGCACCGCCACGGATATAGCCGACGGTACAACCGAGCGTTTGGATATAGATATTCTTATCGAATTCTTCTTTATCTGCGTCGGGAATATTCAAAAGATAGCCGGCGCAACGGTCGATAATATTGTATTCGGCAAGTTGATCTTCGTTATCCGAAATAGCGGCACAGCAATACAATCTTGCGGAATTGGTACGATAGCGGGTAAGCGAACCCCAACCGTAGCCGCCGAAGCGAAGCAGATTGTAACGTGCGCGGTAGTCCTTGGTATAGCGCGTATAGGTATCTTTTTTGCCGTTCAAGATTTCCTTTGTGGGAGGTGCGTTATAGGTTTCGATACCCCAATGTACGTATTCCATAAGATTCGACGTATAGCGAATGTTTTCCTGCGTACAATCGCCGGTCGTAGCCGAGCGCTGATGTGTTACCGCCGTATCGTAGATTTGATACATCCAGTTGTTTTCGACACGATAGCCGTCACAACCACCGTAAATTTCGATAGCATTACCGTAGTTGGTGGCGGGATTTCCGACACCGTTACCCGACAATACCGAACCGCCAATCCACGAAAATACGCAGTTGGTAACCGTTACGTCTTTACAAGTGCCGAAGCCGATTGCATGTCCGCCCGTAAACTTAAAGGCAAGGTTATCGAAGGTCGCGCCGTTGGGCGAACCCGAAACAATATTGATTCTTTCACCGATTTCAATCGAATTGAAGCGGCTGCCGGGGTTTCCTTCGGTACTGTAAACATAGAGATCGCCCGCTTGCGTGGTCAAATCGCCGTTACCGGGAACAACCGAATAGAAGGCAAGGTCTTTTTTCATATCTTCAATACCGGTAAAGCCGAAAGTATCGATATTGTAAATATCGCCGTAAAGTTCGTGATAGGAATCTTCCGAATAATCGAAGAGGTCATGGTCATAACCGATCACGCCGACATTCACCAGCTGTTCGGTACATTTCCAAACGTTCGGCACTTCGGTTTCTTCCCACAATTCGGGGTCGGCGTAATTGCGTTTGGATTGCATGAGAAGCGGCTTGCTTCCTTCGCCGTAAGAACAATCTTGCGGAATTGGTACGATAGCGGGTAAGCGAACCCCAACCGTAGCCGCCGAAGCGAAGCAGATTGTAACGTGCGCGGTAGTCCTTGGTATAGCGCGTATAGGTATCTTTTTTGCCGTTCAAGATTTCCTTTGTGGGAGGTGCGTTATAGGTTTCGATACCCCAATGTACGTATTCCATAAGATTCGACGTATAGCGAATGTTTTCCTGCGTACAATCGCCGGTCGTAGCCGAGCGCTGATGTGTTACCGCCGTATCGTAGATTTGATACATCCAGTTGTTTTCGACACGATAGCCGTCACAACCACCGTAAATTTCGATAGCATTACCGTAGTTGGTGGCGGGATTTCCGACACCGTTACCCGACAATACCGAACCGCCAATCCACGAAAATACGCAGTTGGTAACCGTTACGTCTTTACAAGTGCCGAAGCCGATTGCATGTCCGCCCGTAAACTTAAAGGCAAGGTTATCGAAGGTCGCGCCGTTGGGCGAACCCGAAACAATATTGATTCTTTCACCGATTTCAATCGAATTGAAGCGGCTGCCGGGGTTTCCTTCGGTACTGTAAACATAGAGATCGCCCGCTTGCGTGGTCAAATCGCCGTTACCGGGAACAACCGAATAGAAGGCAAGGTCTTTTTTCATATCTTCAATACCGGTAAAGCCGAAAGTATCGATATTGTAAATATCGCCGTAAAGTTCGTGATAGGAATCTTCCGAATAATCGAAGAGGTCATGGTCATAACCGATCACGCCGACATTCACCAGCTGTTCGGTACATTTCCAAACGTTCGGCACTTCGGTTTCTTCCCACAATTCGGGGTCGGCGTAATTGCGTTTGGATTGCATGAGAAGCGGCTTGCTTCCTTCGCCGTAAGAACCGTAGATCGCGCCGTTTGTGGGGCTGAATGAGCCGCGATAGATACCGCCGCGTTCGAAAAGCACCACCAGTTTTCCGAGCTTTACAAGTTTGATCTTACTCGTGACGGCGCTCAAGGTCTTAAACGCCGTTTCGGGCGATTTACCGTCGTTGTCGTCGTTACCGTTCTTTTCGGAAACGTAATAGATCGTTTTGTCCGAAAGATCGTAATAATCTTCGGTATTGGCGGTTTCGAGAATGTCTTTTTTCATCTGTTCGGCAATGGCATCGACACCGCCGCGAATAGCGTCTGCCGAAAGATTTGCCGACTGATCGTACAAAGCGGGGATATAATCTGCCGCCGAAGTACCGCTCATGGTATAAGCGGCTTCCGTATTATCGCTTGCCGTCCAGGTTTCGTTTTCGTTGCCTGCCGCCGCAAGGATCTGGCTCTTCGCCCAATGCGAATCGATATCGGAGAAGGATATCGCGCCTTGCGCACCGTTGGGCGTTCTGCCGAGGAAGCGGTTTACGATCGTAACAACTTCCGCACGGGTGATTTCTTTGTTGGGGCGGAACGTACCGTCCTCATAACCTGCCACGATACCGGTGGAAACGGCAAAATTGATTGCCGTGACATAGTCGCTTCCCGAAATGTCGCTGAGGGCGCCGAGCTTAACCGACGGTGTTTCCGCACTGCCGAGCTGATTGACGCGGTAGACAAGTTCGACAAATTCGCCTCTTGTGATGTTTTGATTCGGGTAGATGGCGGCGCCGCCTTTGCCCTCTATGTTTTCGAGATAGCCGAGCTTTTCAAACAAGCCGATGTACGATTCGTACCAAGCGCCCTCTTCCACGTCGATATAATCCGACGTAACGTATCCTTTAATGATACTCTCGTCGGTGACAAGGCGCACCAGCATGGTAATCGCTTCGGCACGGGTCAAATTGTTTTGCGGAGCAAATCTGCCGTCGCTGTAACCGGCAACGTATGTGGCGTTTTTGTTTACCGAAACGTTAACGTCCGTTACGACCTTAACGGTCGATACGCCGGTTGGAATTTCATAGATACCGTTTTCGTTTTTCTGTTCGGTTCCGTTGATAACGGCAACTTTGGCGGGAATACCGTATTTATCGCTGAGCTTAAAGCCGCGAAGCGTCGCGCCGTCGAACTGCGGTTCGCAGAACGCGCCGTCGGTTTTGATGATATAGTCCGCCGCACCGTCGGCAATATAGGCAACCGTTTCGGTACCGGTGATGACGATCTTTTTACCGGTCACGTTTCCGCTGCCGAGCGTGATCTTGCCGCCGAACGTACCGCCGTTGAGAGCAACAATGACGCTTCCGTTGATGGTTGCGCCCGCCGCCGCGCCGATGGTGGCGTTTGCAATGTTACCGCCGTTGATGACGGTGGTAACGTTACCGTTTACCGTACCGCCGAGCGAGCCTGCGGTAAGGTTTTGGATTGTTCCCTCACCGATGACGAGTTTGGCGTTGCCGTTCATAGTGCCGTTTCCGATATTACCGGCAACGACATTTTCGACGGTTCCGCCCGTGAGGGTAACGTACGTGTCTTTTTCGACCGCTTTGCCGTTTACCGAACCGGCGGCAAGGGTCGTATACGTACCCGACGAAAGGTTGATGACGCCGTCTTTGTCGGCATCGACTTTACCGAGCGCGATCGAGGGGGGATTGGGATATACGATTTGGTTGGAAGCACCTGCTATATACTGTTCGTAATGATAGGTATCGAATTCGTTGATGGTTTCGAACGAATGACCGTTGGTATACAGGTAGGCGTTCTCGTCCAAGCGCAAATTGATGAAATCGAATACGGTATCGCCGTAAAGATTCACTTCTTCTCCGGGGAAATAGAGGGTATTGGAGCTGGATTTCGTGCCCACGCCCTCAATGGTCAACGTCCCGCGTCCCGCAACGTCACGAAAATCGGTTGCTTCGGCATTTCCCGCAAAAACCAGTTTGCCGCCGTTGTTGCCGAGCGCTTCGAGCGCTTCGTTAAACGATTTGTAGGTGGCATGGGCTTTTCCGTTGTAATTCATTTTCCCGAACGCGCTGAACAATGCGACACGTTCACCGTCGATCTCAAGCACCTGTGCCGAGGCAGCGGAGGCGGTAAGCGGAACACTGCCCGCCGTGCAAAGCGCTGCCAAAAGCAGTGCCGTAATGCGTTGTTTTTTCATAGAAATTCCTTTCTGTTTGGCATTTTGAATATCAGACTACATTATATATAGTATCACAAAATTCGGCAATTTGCAATCTTTTTTCATCGGTCGTTTTGTACAAAAATCGGTGTACTTTTCTGTACATAACAGCAAAAACTCGGCGTTATGGGGCGCCGAGACCTTTCCGTCGTCCAAAGAATTCTCAAAAGAAGAGGAACGACATCTGCGTCGTTCCTCGAATTACGATATATCGGATTTTGCGGCATAGAGAAAACAGCTTGGATTTTTACATACCCACACCTATCC
>CAYNXA010000008.1:14641-18435 GCA_964401015.1 uncultured Oscillospiraceae bacterium | reverse complement strand
CGTCCGATGTTTGTATGAACGGAACCGATACGCCGATAACGGCATCTTTCCAATCGGAATCGGAAACCGTGCCGCTCGCACTTGCTTTTACGGCATATTGATACTTGTAATTACAGCCGTCGCCGCCGTTTGTCAAAACAAAACTGCCGTAAATGTTTTCGTATGCGGAGCAATTTTCATACGTTCCGCCCGTCGTTTTCTTTTCACCCGCGGCGGTGTCGATATCGATCGAAAAAATGTAACGGAACCCGTCATCGTTTTTCATCGCGCCGTCATCGGGACTTACGACAGGTGCAATCGCATCCAAGCAATAGGGGTTCGCGTTGGCGGATTCCCCGATCGTTATGCTGTTTTCGACAATCGCATTTCCGGCAAGGTCGGTCACATATCCGTCCGAATCGAGAAGATTTTCAATAAAGTCTTTGTAACCGTAATTCCCATACGCATTGGACGGTTCAAAATCGAATTCAAGTTTTGTGATCAAGATACGTCCGCTCTCATCGTCGACTTCCATTCCTTCGGTTATCGCAAGGTCCGTCAATTTGAACTTTGTCAGCTCGGAGGATTTGTCGTCGTACGTATACGGTGTCATTCGCGACGCGCGAAGGGTGATATAGCCCTCATCATTGACGCCGACGTCAAGGGTTTCCGAAAAGTCTTGAGGCGCTTTGATATTGGTAGTGGCAATCCCCCAATACCAATTCAACAGTGTGCCCTCGGTTCTCTTCATCAAATTCAGCTTTACCCGTTCGTTCATCTGTAAGGTAATCGACAAGGTGTCGCCGACACCGAGATAGGTGTCGCTGGTATCGGTGTAGTATTTTTCGTACGCCTCGGAGCCTACCTGCAGTTGATCTTTGGCAACGCCGTCCACCGTAAGGGTCGATTTGATTTTCGCGTTGTTGGTAGCGGCGTCGAAAATCACTTTTTCGACATACGGCGTTTCGGTATCCAGCACGAGATTGACGCCGCTGATATCGGCATTTCCCACGGTTGCGGTTTTTTGGTACAAAGGATTTCCCGCAATATCGGTGACGTAACAACGGGATTTGGTAAATCCATAATCGCCGTCGATGCCGTCCTTCACCGTGTCTACCGTAAAATCGCTATACTGCATCTGAACAAGCGGGATATCGGTTCCGCAAAAAGCGGAAGAATTTATGTTGATAATGTCGCGCGCGGAGCCGGTATCTTGCACGGTGTATTTGAAATACAGATCGTTTCCGTCCAATTTATAAAGATACGCCTTATCGCCCGTTCCGTCGCCCTCGCCCTGCTTCTGCAACAAAAGATACAGTTTTTGCATATCTGCCGCACTGTCGTTTGCAAAACGAATCGGCTCATCGTAAGAAAGCTTTATGTATAACGTATCGCCCGCCACCGCGCGATAGGCTTTTTTCGAGCTGTTTGCCGTCCAATCGGTTCCGTCGGCACTGAACGAAAGCGATTTCAACACGGGCGTTTTCGAATCGCGGAAAGCTATCACGATATCGTCGACTTCGGTGCCGCCGCAACTACACTCATAGTACTTTTTGTTTATCGTATATCCGTTCAGCGAATGACGAATGGAAACGGTCATATCGTTGCTTTCATTCTTGTCCGAGGCAATCGTCGGATTGTAAACGATCGTTTTGAACACGCGATCGCCCGCCCTTACCTTGTCGGAGAAGGCATCTGCCGAACCGGCGGCGGTAACCACATGATTTTCGGTGACCGAAAGACTCAGAATCTCGTACGCATAAACGTAAGTACCCGTATTCCCTTTGGAATGGATATGGGCATTGTTATAGAACGTACCCGACACATTGGCTTCCAAATTGTTGTTTACTTCCATCAATTTGGATATATCGTATTCGCACAATTCCGATCGGGCTGTGTTATACGCCATTTCCCAACCGTTATTGCTGTGCGGAACGTTTGCCTCCCGCCCGAACAAGCGAAGTACGGCATTATAGAGATTGTTCATTTCGCCGTTTTTGATTCGTGTGTAAAACTCTTCGCTGTTACCGGTGTACCGATTGAGAATCGCCACTTCAGGGCTGACCGTACGATTGTAGGTCACACTCGACGCTATATCAACCGAAGCGGAAGAGGCAACCGCCGTCATACCCCATGCGGGCCACGCTCCCGATAACATTGCTGCGGTCAAAAAAACTCCCAGTATTCGTTTCATCATAACGGATACCATCCTTTCATTCTTTTTGATAGCGTATGGGTTTTGGATTGGATTTATTATTATTTATTTTCTTCGTTTGATAACAGCCCCGGCAAGGAAAAGCGGTATTGCATGGCAAGCATGCGGAAAAGTTCTTCCATTACCTTTTGCGAAACGGCGCATATATCCGCTTTTGCGATAAAGGCCTGTACGGCTTTTATTTCTTCTTCCGGTACTTTATAACCGCCGAGCGCCAGCGCCAAAAACGCCTGCAATTTCCGTTCCAACGTAAATTCGTCGGTACAGCGATTTGCCATATAGCCTCGCATAAGACCCGCCGAACCGAAATCCAACAAATAAAAATCTTCTTCGGTCAAGGTCGGTTGATACGGTCCGAAGATCCGATACAATTCTTTTGCAGTCGCACGCTGAATATACTCAAGTGACACCGGATACGTATACGCCTCCAAATAGATCTCCCGTAAGTTTTCGTTCAGCTCGGTCAAAGTCAATTGAATCGACGTCTCCGCCGCATAAATATAGATCGGAGGAAGCTGTGTACCGCTAACACTGCGCGCCATTCGAAACTGCTTTTCGAACATAAACCTCACCAGCTCCATGAGAACGTCGCTTTTGCTGTGAAAAAGATTGGAAAAGCTGCCGGACGAAACATGGGCTTCTTTGAATATCTGTTGCATGGTCGTGTGATAGTAGCCGTTTTCCAAAAACAGCCGCACACACACGGAAAGAATTCGATTCTTTGTTTGCAATCCGTCACTGCGTAAAGCCAAAAAATCACCTCATAATTTTCGGATTTGGTATGCATTCCAATTATAACAAACTTTTACGGAAAAGTCAATAGAAAACGACAATATAATCGTCGAAAAACCGATCATTTTTGTATCAAAACGGCAAAAAGCAAAAACAGCGGAGCTCGTTTTTATCGAGTATCCAGTGTTTTGTACATTTTGCCCGTTTTCGAGCCTTCATTTTCCGAAAAAAGTCGACTTATATACGGACAATTTTCAGAACAACACCGCTTTCGGACGTATCGATATCATCCGAACCGCCAACATTCCGCGTCGCACGTGTAATCTTTTCAATCAAATCGTCCGAAACGGTAACGCCGCCTTCGGTAACGCAAAGTTCATCGGTAACGTCATAAGCCTGTTCATCGGCAAGGTCCTGCATAAAAGCGCGCTTATTCTCCGCGTTCACGCCAAGCAACGTCAGCGAACGGTAGGCACCGAAGATTCCGACGGTATCGGCATTTTCCGCGTCTGCGGTCACGTCGCAAAGAGGCAATCGATATTCACGTCCCAACGTTCGTCCGAGCGTCGCGATCGAAAAGACACCATTCGGATTTTTCGAACAGATCACATACGGTTCCAAACCGTTTTCGTCGGGAACAACTTCGGCAAGTTTACAATTCCGCGCGATTTGCGACGGTGCGGACATGGTGACCGTATCGCCGACAAGGCATTGTTTCAAAATCGGCATATTCAGCCACCATTCCTCGATTTCCGCCGAAATATCGTGAAACGTCCATGTGTCGGTGAGCAATTTTGTCGCGACTGTCGTTTTCTCGCAGTCTGCCGCAAATGCCGGCGCGATGCGATGCCAGTGAGCGGCACGAGGC
>CAYNXA010000008.1:0-14631 GCA_964401015.1 uncultured Oscillospiraceae bacterium | reverse complement strand
CGGTTTTAAGCGAAAGCGTGCCGTTTGAGATTTTCAAGCATTTTGGTTTTCAAATTTCGATGCAAGGCGGGAAAAGACATATCGGGTCGTCCGTCGGGCAAATTTCCCGCGCTCGGATGCCGCATGACACCCATCGTAAATCCACCCGCGGCGGCAGTATACACTTCGTCCTCGCAGTTGACAAGTCCCTCACCATCGCCGCGCGGCGTATCGATCAGAATATCCGCCAGCTTTTGCATGGTCATGGGAATCGAAAAGAGCGCCGGAACATCATAGGTACGGAACGTATCGCCGTGCGGAATCAATTCTTTTACCATGGCGTGTTCAATAATCAAAGAGGGCGCCGCTTTACGCGCACGGTCGGTCAGCATACGGCGAAAATCGGCAAATCCCGCCTTTTCGCCCCAATCGACTTTCCAATAAGAAAAGCCCGCTTCCTGCGCTTCTCGCAACCGTTTTCCCCAATACGCCGCAACCGAATCGTCCGAACCGTCCCGCAAAAATCGCGACGATTCCTGCGCGCAGACCCAGCCGCCGAGTCCTTTCCATCCGAGCCCTTTTATACGTTCGGTAATGTTTCGCAACGCTTCGGCGTTATTTTGCGCGTTTTTTGTTGCTTCGGGAAATTTTTCGGGATTTAAGACAAGGCTCCCGTAATAAGAGGAATCGCCGTCTTTCGGAACATCCCAACTGTCGTCCATTACGAGAAACAAATCGCCTCGCGCTTTTTCGTAAAAATACGCCCAACCGTACGGCTTTTCGCGGTTAAACAGCGAATTTTCGTCGATAATTTCGCGCTGTTTCGGCGGCTTTCCGTCGCTTGTGGCATAAAGTTGCGTTTGCCACGTGCAATAGTAGTCGGGCGACGGGTTCGGCGTTTGGGGAATCAGGTTGATTGCGGTTTTTTTCATGGTACCTTTTCGCTTTCTTTTTTATCTTTATGGTTTGCGTATATCGCGTGTAAACTCAGAGAATCGTGATTTCACGAACATAGCCCGCAAACGTACCATGCGTGATAAATTGTGGCAAACGGTCGGTCAGCATACTCTCGTCGTTGATGTGACGATGACCCGCGATGACCGCTTTCATGAGCGGCTCGCTCTTTATGTATTCGACAGCGCGAAGCGTCGCTTCATCGGGTGTTTGCTGTAATCGGCGATCTTCGGTATAGCGTGCCAACAGCTCATCGGGCGCGGCGACTGCATATGCCGGCTCGTTATTTTGTATCGCCAACTTCCCGAGACTTTCGACATAAAACGGAACGTGAACCGCCAAAATCATGGGAAGCCCTTTTGCCGCCTCGGCTTTCAAAAGCTCGATCTGTCCGTCGGATACAAAGTTGTAGGAATTATCGAGCGTAATTACATTCACGCCGCCGATGACACGTGAATCGAAATACAGATTGCTTTTTATATGCGGTGCGATCCGCTTTATCATTTCCCATTTATAGACATAATCCTCTTTTGCCGCGCCGACACAATGACAAAAATCGTGATTGCCGGCGGCGTACATATAATCGGTTTTTCCGAGCGTTTTTTCGACAAAATCGAAGTTTTCCGGATCGAGATAATCGATTACGTCGCCCGTATGCAGAATGGGAAGATTGTTTTCTTTTGCATGCGAAAGAGCCATGAGAAAATATTCTTCCGCGCAGTTTTCGAAATCGTCATTAAAACAGCCGCAACGCTCATGTTGAAAGCCTCGCGTGATATGCGTATCGGTCATATGCAAAAGTTTTATCGGTCGGTCAAGACCGATCGTGATTGTATTTTTCAATATTTTGAGTTCGTGTTCCATATAAAAATTCCTTTCTGTATGTCCATTATACGTTTTGCGATTTAATTTCGGCAAATCGGTTCTTGCGGCAAAAGTCAATCCCAATTCAAAATAAACTCTCGAATGAAAACACAGCTCCAACTGAATCGGTCGCTTCCTTGCCCTTTGCCCGTTTTCGAATCGTAGTTTTCGAAAATGCCGTCTTTTTCGTCAAAACACATGTTGAGAATATTTTCGCGTATGCGATCGGCGATCGAAAAGCCGTATCGTTTCAACCCTTTCGCGGCGAAATAAGCAACATTGAGCCATGTCGGACCGCGCCAATAATCGTTCGAATATGCCGGATTATCGAAAGAAACGGTCGGCATTTTCTCGACAAAATTGTTTTTCGCAATGTCGCACATATATTTTGCTTGTTCTTCGGACGCGATTCCGATATACAACGGCATGAACGACGCAGGCGTTAAAACCGTGCCGACAACGCCCGTTTTTCGATCGGCATCGGCATAGTAATGCTTTTCGGAGTCCCACAGAGTGCGATTGATACGCGTTTCAAGGGTTTCGGCGCGTTCTTTCCAACAGTCCGCCTCCTCCGTCAAATCGAGCGTTTCGGTAATGAAATTCATCGAACGAAAAAACAGAACCATAAAGCAATTTAAGTCAACTGCGTAAAGCTCGGTTATGCCGTCATCCCAGCGTACGGCGTTGTCCCAGCCCGACTCCCATTTTACACAAGTCAAATACCGATCGCTTTGTTTGTTGTCGCAGTCGTAGTGGTACAATCCTCTGTCACAGCGCAATTTGTCCCAAAATTCCACATTCTTTTTGAGCGACGGATACACGTCTTGCAAAAAGTTTTTATCGCCGTCGGCTTTGTATACGACCTCGGTCGCAAGGGCAAAGACGGGCGGTTTCGAATATTCGTTTTCGATTCGACCGTCCTCGAATATAACATCGGGCAACAGACCGTCTTGCCGTTGAAATTGCAAAAATCCGAGAATGCTTTCTTTGGCGAGAGTCGTATCGATTCGTGCCATACCGATGGCGTGGAATGCCGAATCCCAATTCCAAATGCCCGCAAAATGCCCTTTTGCCGGACAGATACAGCGATACGGGCTCCATGGAAATTCGCCGGAATCATAGATGTTTTTGCGGAATATTTCTTCGGTGCGCCGTAGAAGTTCGGCGTCTCTTTGTTGTATGTTTCTATCGTTCATAAGTCCTCCATATTACTTTTTCATTTTATGAAAATACCCCTCGGCAACCTTATCGGGTTTGCTCGAATTCTTCGGTATAGGTTTTGAAAAGAGCGAGCGCCGGTTTTCCCTTCAGCGTTGTGTCTTTATCGCCGTTCGGGTCGTTGTAAAGGTCGGGGCGATCGATATGCTGATCCCATTTCCACCAGCAAAGCCCGCGCCACCAGTCGTAATGTTTGAAAGTCTCGACAACGGCGGTCAAATAGTTCTTTTGTTCGTCGGGATCGTATTTTTTCTCGGAATGCCACCAACCGGCAGGCACAGCCGCCGCTCCCGTACAGGAACAGCACCCGCATTCGCCGAGCAAGATCGGTTTGCCATAGGTTTCGGCGATTTTTTCCATGCGATCGCGAAGCGGCAAAAGCCCGCGCATCATTTCCTCGGCGCTCGCGCCGGGCTTTTCGTCGGCGGGATAATAGGAACTGATCGAAAGCATATCCAGATCGTAAAACCAATGCGATTTGTCCGAAAGTGCTTTTTCGAAATCGACAACGTCGGTATGTATGGTATGACAGGACGTGATCGGACCGCTGTACACCTTGCGCACTTCATTTACGACGTTTTTCCAGTTTTCGGCGAATTGAATGACGTAATGATCCAGTTCGCTGTCCAAACAATACAACTCGCAACCCGTACGCTCGGCGATCTTCGCATAATGCACGGCACGAGCCGTCATATACTTAAACCACGTTGCAAGCGTGCCGTGCGACGCGCCGGGAATACGGTTGGAATAATCGTACGTGATGCGCACTTCCAGCCGTCCGCAACCGTCCAGTCCCTCCAGCATCGGGCGCAGTTGAACCGCAATGCCGAGTTTATGGAAATATTCGATCATTTCGATGACTTCCAGATCGGTCGGTGTGCCCTCGAAATCCATGAATTGCACCGACGAAAGAGCCGTTTCCTGATATACCGTCGGCACGAGAACCACCCATTTGATTCCCGAAGCGGCTATGAGGTCGGCTTCGGCTTTCGCTTTTTCCGAGCCGAAATAGCCGGCGGAAGCGCGGAACCCGAAGGTAACCGACAATTGTTTATCTTTCAATGCGTTTGCCATAATTTGTTCCTCCGTTTTTTATTGCTTAAAACCGTATATACGGTATTGTAGCAAGAAATTCCCTTGATTAAATACATAAATCGTGCTATAATATGCACAAATCTTTCATTTGAGTACGTATCACGGCGCGCGTTGTTCGCGGTTTTTCGCTTACACGGTTCGTGAATACGATTTTTATATTACGGAGAAAACGCTTATGAAATACGACGTTCCGCGCAAAGGCTATCCGCACAGTTATCGCATATCCGAGATCGAACACGAGGGCGAACTTTCGGCGGTCGAAGTCGGCTATACACGCGTTCCGCCGGGGCTTACGCAGATATTGAAGCGCGACGTATATGCGGTTCATTACATCACGAGCGGAAAAGGCGTAATGGACGGTTGTGAGCTTTCGAGCGGAAAAGGGTACGTTCTCGCGCCGGGGGAACGCGGCATTACCTATGCCGACGAAAACACGCCGTACGAAGCGTATTGGGTACTGTTTCGCGGCAGCGGCGCACGCGATATTATGAAAAAATGTTCGCTTCCCGTACACAACGGCATTTTTCGATTCGAAAAGCAAGAGCTGTGCGTCGACCTGATCCGAAACGCACTCTTTCATATCGAATTTGCCAACAAATGGGAAGAAAGTTTTTTCTTGCAATCGACGCTTTATCGCATTTTGTCGTTGCATATGTGCGCGGCAAAAGAGGACAAATCGGGAATTTCATCGGCGGCGGCACGAATCAAAACGCTTATCGATTGCGAATACTACGAGGATCTGAAAATCGAAATGTTGGCACGTCAAATGAATTACAGCGAAAGCTATTTATACAAAGTGTTTAAGGAAACCTACGGTTTTTCGCCGCAAGAATACCTGCTTTATGTGCGAATCGAACGTGCGAAAGCGCTTTTGCTCGACAAGGCGAAAAGCTATTCGATAAACGAAGTTGCCCAAATGGTCGGAATTCGCAATCCTCTGTATTTTTCGCGCTTGTTTCATCGAAAAACGGGGCTTGCGCCATGCGCTTTCCGCAACGGGGAGGATAAAATATGAACGGAAAAGAATCGTTTTCGGTAAATCCGTCGTCGGAACGCACGTGGGAAGCGGCGGCTCTGTTGATCGATTGGTATTCCGCGAACCGAGAAGAGTATCCGTGGCGAAAAACGGTAACGCCCTATCGCGTTTGGGTGTCGGAAATCATGCTCCAACAAACGCGAATCGAAGCGGCAAAGCCGTATTTCGAACGGTTTATCGCCGAATTGCCGACGGTGCAAGCGCTCGCCGCGGTATCGGACGAACGGTTGATGAAACTTTGGCAAGGGCTCGGCTATTACAGCCGCGCACGGAATTTGAAAAAAGCCGCGCAACGGATCGTCGCGGAATACGGCGGCGAATTGCCGTGTGATTACGACGCGCTCCGTTCTTTACCTGGAATCGGTGACTACACCGCCAGCGCAATCGCCTCCATCGCTTTCGGATTGCCCTGTCCCGCCGTCGACGGCAACGTTTTGCGGGTGATGGCGCGGTTACATGCCTTGCGTGAGGACGTGACAAAGCCGTCATTCAAAAAGAGTATAACGGCTCATTTGAGAAACCTATATCCGAGCGGCAAGGCGGCGGGAGCGCTCACCGAGGGCATTATGGAGCTGGGCGAGAAAATTTGCATAGCGGGCACGCCGCACTGTGCCGACTGTCCGATTTCCGCCCTTTGCCTTGCCCGCGCGTCGGGATGTGCCGAAACGCTTCCGATTCGTGCCAAACAAAAAGCGCGCAAGGTCGAAAACATAACGGTTCTTTTGCTTTCGATGAACGGAAAATACGCGCTTCGCAAGCGAGAAAAAGGGCTACTTTCCGATATGTGGGAATTCCCGACCGTGTCGCAAACGCTTGCGCCCGACGCCATCGCCGAAAAAATCGGCGCGTGGAACCTGTGTCCCCTTTCGATTGCCGAATGCGGCAAAGCAAAGCACGTTTTTTCACACGTCGAATGGGAAATGACGGGCTATCGTGTCGAATGTGCGTGTGCGAAAATCGGCGGGGCTCTTCAAAGCAAACGACTCGTATGGGCAACTCCGAAAGAAATTCACGAAAATTTCGCCGTTCCGGCTGCCTTTCGGGCGTATCTCGAACAAGTGTAAGCATTTCGTTTTCGCACATTTCGGCATAAAAGGCGCGCTTGCGAAAAAAACACACGCCCGCTTTCCAACTTTTTTTGCCGAAAATGCGAAAATACACAAAAAATTCCTTGATATCTTTTCGCAAATGTGCTATGATAGTATAGATAAATTGGGTAAAAATGCAAACGCTCCAATCAATTCGAAAAGCCATGAAGCCGAACGATCTCGGCTTCGGAAGGGGTCTTATACCATGGAACAAGTAAATCAAGTCAATCAAACCAAAAAACGCATATTTTCCGGCATGCAACCGAGCGGAATTCTGACCCTCGGCAATTATCTCGGTGCGCTCAAAAACTGGGTCGGTTTGCAAGATGAATACGCATGTATTTATTGCGCGATGGATCTGCACGCCATTACGGTACGTCAAAATCCCGCCGATCTGCGTCGCCGCACCGCCGAAGTGTTGGCACAATACATCGCCGCCGGAATCGATCCCGAAAAGAGTCTGCTTTTCGTTCAAAGTCACGTTCCCGCCCACGCGGAGCTTTCGTGGGTGTTGGGATGCAGTACCATGTTCGGCGAGCTTTCACGCATGACGCAGTTTAAGGACAAATCGCAAAAACACGCCGACAACGTAAACGCCGGGCTTTTCACCTATCCCGTTTTGATGGCGGCGGACATTCTTTTGTATCAGACCGACGTTGTGCCGGTCGGCGCCGACCAAAAACAGCATATCGAAATCGCACGCGACATCGCGGGGCGCTTTAACGGCATCTACGGCGACACGTTCAAGATTCCCGAACCATATATCCCGAAAACGGGCATGAAGATCGCTTCTCTTGCCGACCCGACCAAAAAAATGAGCAAATCGGATCCGAACCCCAATTCCTACATTCATCTCATTGAAAATCGCGACGACACGATCCGCAAGATCAAACGTGCCGTGACCGATTCGGGTTCGACCGTTTCGTATGCCGAGGACAAGCCCGGTATTTGCAATTTGATGAATATTTATTCGGCTTTCACCGGAAAGACATACGAAGAAATCGAAAAAGAATTCGAGGGCAAAGGCTACGGCGATTTCAAAGCTGCTGTCGGCGAGACCTGCGCGGACGGCTTGCAACCTTTGCGCGATCGCTATAACGAGATCGTCGGCGATAAAGCCTATCTCGAAACCATTATGAAAAACGGCGCAGAAACCGCTTCCTATCTTGCGCGCAAAACCTTGTCCAAGGTTTACCGAAAGGTCGGCTTTTATCAGCGTCCCAAGGACTGAAAAACGAAAACGAGGTGCTGAAACGTGAATTTTACGACAATGGATTATCGGGCACTGCTTTATACGGCGATCGTACTCATCTGTTCGGCTTGCATCGCATTCACGATGACGCCGATTGCGCGGGTGCTCGCATACAGTATCGGTGCGGTCGACGTGCCGAAAGACAAACGACGTATGCATTCGGTGGCAATGCCCTTGTTGGGCGGTGTTGCAATCTTTACCGCCTTTGTGATCACGACGCTTGCGTTTTGCGATTGGACATCCGACGCAAAGCCTTTGTGCGGCGTGCTTTTGGGTTCCCTGTTCATCGTCATCACCGGTGTCTTGGACGACAAATTCAATCTCAATCCTTTTGTTAAACTTATTATGCAAATCGTGGCGGCGGGCATTGCCGTTGCTTTCGGCATCACCATCGACCATATTGCGATCTTCGGGAAGATGATTCCGCTCGGCGTGCTGTCGATTCCCGTGACGATCCTTTGGATCGTTGCCATGACGAATGCGGTGAATTTGATCGACGGCTTGGACGGGCTTTCGTGCGGTGTGTCGGCGATATCCGCTTTTTCCGTTTTGCTTGCTTCTTTCTTTTTGGAAGATACGCCCTATTTCGTCGTTGTTTTAACGGCGGCATTGGCAGGCTCTTGCATCGGTTTTTTGCCGTACAACTTTAATCCCGCCAAAATCTTCATGGGCGATACGGGCGCAATGTTTTTGGGATTCGCTTTGTCGGCGATTTCGGTATTGGGCGTTTTCAAGACCACTGCCGTCATTTCGTATTGGATTCCCTTCATCGCGTTTGCCGTTCCGCTTTTCGATACGACCTTTGCGTTTATTCGCCGTATTTTGCACGGAAAAAGCCCTTTTTCCGCCGACCGCGGACATTTGCATCACCGTTTGATCGACATGGGCTTCAATCAGCGTCAGTCGGTTACCGTTTTGTATGCCGTCAGCGCGATTTGCGGAATCGCATCGGTACTTTGGGCAATCAAAAAACCGCTGAGCGGTATCTTGATCATTCTTTCGGCGCTTATCATTCTGTTTATCGATTGGAATTTCATCACCAAAAACGACAAAACGCGTGAAGAAACGGGGCTGGGACTCAAGCATTTGCCCCCGCACGACAACGGTGCGGCACACGATACCGCCGCCGGAACACGTGCCGATGCGGCAAACGATACAGCGGAATCGGCTCACGTATGTTCTTGTGACGAAAACGATGCCGTTTCGCAAGCAGACGCTCCCACCGACAAAAACGAACCCGATGCGTAAAGACGTGTAAAACCGACGGTTTCGGTTTGAGGAGGAATAGCCTATGACCGACAAAAAGAGCCGCTCCGAGCGGTCGAAACGAACTCATGCGCGCGGTATCCTGTCGGCGTTTTTGTCGGCGGCAACTCTTTTTTCCTGCGTTTCCTGTTCATTCGGACGCCGTTCCGAACGCGACGACAACAAAAAAGCCCCGATCGATTCCGATACGGTTTTGTTGGGCGACGGCGACTCGGTCTACGGAAGTTTGCGAAGCGAAACCGACGAATCGATTTACGTCTATCCGACCTTGTCGCACGATAAAGTCAAAGAAATGTTGCGGGCGATCGTCCCGCCGACGCGATACAGCTGGTATTACACAACCGAGTTGTATTCTTCGACCGACAGTTTGTCCCGCAAAGGAATTTTTTCGTATGTCGACGGGAATATGCGCGTTGAGCTGTATGACAAAGACGACCGATTGCTGAAAACCGTTTTGACCGAAGAGGGCGTCTTGTATTCCGAATCGTGCGAAAAGCGCACCGAGCTTTCGACCGATCATAACAGCTTTTTCGTCGAAGCGGGCATGGTATCGATCGATACGTTTTTGAACGATACGGGCGACGATTTTACCTATCGATTGCTCGACAGTGATTACGGCACCGTATTGTTTGCAAGTTTTTTCAGCGAAAAAGGAACGTACAGTCAGCGACAGGAATATTCCGTCAGTTTGGATTACGGCGTAGTTTTGTCTGCCGATTGCTATGAAAACGAAACGCTTATTTATCATCTCGAAACCAATGCGCTGTATGAGCTGGACAACGAACCGTTTTAAGAAAAGCCACGAGAAATATCTTCGGGGCTTTTCGGCACCGTGCTTACGACAGCAGCAATGCGGCAATCAGCAGAGGCAAAAACAGATCTTCGCTTTTTTCGGCGTCGTTCAGACATAACAGCAAAACCCCGATAAGCAAAAGGTCGTCGGCGGCAAGTCCGGCTCTTTTTGTACTTGTCGCATTGCCATGTGCCCTCGACGCTTCCGCTCGCGGTGTCGCGTTTTGTGTCGGTTCGGCCCGTTTTTCGCCGATATCGGCATTTTCCTCGTCCCCCCGATACGCGCGTCGTGCCATATCGGTCATAAATGCGTCGGCGGAAAAGCTGTCCTCAAAAGACTGTACGGGAACCGAATCGTTTTCGTTTTGTGTTTGCGGTCGGAAATTTCTCGAATACATGATTACTCCTCGACTTCGTCGTTTTCTGATTTTTATCGGTCTGTATCGATTCTCGGTATTTCAGCGGTTTTGTTGCGTATTGCCGCTTATTTTCTTGCAATTTGCTTTTTACGCTTCGCCCGCGATCAAAGTCCGAAGCTTTTGAATATATCCGTATCTTTCAATTGTGTAAGGATCTGCGCCGCGCTCAATGCTTTTATAAGGCTGTCGACTTTTTGCCGTTTGGGCGGTGCCAAAAACGGGCGAAGCGAAAGCAACAAACGAATCCGCTCGTCTGACGCACTCGTTTCTTTCGTCTGCGACGAGACGGCGGAAAGAAGTGCGGGAAGCATACTTCCGCCAAGGTCCTTGCGGTCGGCGGAAGCGTTCTGTTTTTCCGTCGGCGTTTGTTCGTCCGCTTCGTTTTCCCCTTTTCCTTTTTCCGATTCGATTGCTTCGACTGCTTTATTTGCTTTGCTTGCTTCTTTCGCTTCGGGATCTGTGGTCGGCGTCGCATTGCCCGACGCGCCTTCGGCGGTAAAGTTTTGTGCTATTTTCAAAATACTTTGCAAGCTGTCGGGGTCCGACAAAATCGCTTGCAGTTTTTGATTAAAGTCCGAATCCATGGTGCGTTTTCTCCGTTCTTCTTCGACGTTTTCGACGGTTGTCTTTACTCATCATGCTTTGTTTCGTTTATCGTACGTTTGATCGTCTGCACCTTTTCAGGGTCAAGTTTTTCCATGACGGCATTGACGTCGGCAAGTTTCATGCCGCGCACGGCATTTTTGATTTTGGCAAGATCCGATTCGCTCAATTTCAAATCGCCCTTCCCGCCGCCGAGCGCTTTGACGGCAATGGAAATTTTATCGCTCAATTCGTCATCCGAAAGGGATCGTACCTTTTTCCAATCATCGTTTTCCAACATAATAATACCTCCGACAGCATTCTTCTTTGATTTCAGTATATGCACGGCAACGTGCATATGTGACCGAAAGGAAGTGTTCCGTATAAAAATTTATGTTTTTTCCGATTCGCACGGAAATTGCGATACTATGTGCCGTGTTTTGAACGAAAATCGCGGTTACTACGACACGGTCATTCACCTCGGCGACCATTGTGCCGACACGCGCGCGATTTTGCCGATCATCGGCATGACGCCTTTGATATCGCTTGTCGGCAATAACGATTTCGATATTCCCGACCCGACTTGGGGTTCTTCCTGTACGGTCGAATTGGGCGGGAATCGCTTTTTCCTTTGTCACGGCCATCGACAGAACGTCAAGCACACTTACGATATTTTGTATACCGAGGCAAGTCGTTACCGATGCCGCGGCGTGCTGTTCGGGCATACACATTTGTATGCCTGTGAAACGCACGGCAATACCACGATCTTCAATCCCGGCAGTATCGGCGCCCCGGTTTGGGGCAGAGCGCCGAGCTACGGAATTATAACTGTCGACGGCGATATGATATCCTACGAAATTCAAACGCTCGAATGAAAAACGCAAGAAAGGACAGACCCGACATTATGCAAGAAAGACCACCCATGAAAAACAAAAAAGCGGCGCACACGTCGTTGCTTTTAATGATTGCCGCCGTCGTCGGCTTTGCGCTTGCGTCTTCGGCAGGCAAGCTGACTTTTTTGGTACAGGCGTTATCGATTTTGTCTGCGGCGATCGGCATATCGATGTTGATCCGCTATCAAATCACCGATTATTTGTATACGATCGAAGAAAACTCTTTTTCGGTTCGTAAGATCAACGGCAAAAAGAGCCTTCTTGTCGCCGACATTCCGTTTTCGGACATGACCGCACCGATGCCCGCCGAACCGTATAAACGCTATCTTGCCGACAGCGGAAAGAAGCCGCGTGTCTATTCTTTTATCAAGAACATGGATTCGGGCGACGAATATTACATTGTGTGCCATCTCGGCGGTTCGGACTGCACTCTGCGAGTCGAATTGACCGAACCGTTTTTATCGGTCTTGACCGAAACCATAACACGGCGTAAAGCACAAGAACAAAGAGAGGAAAACGAAACCGATGAAGAACTGTAACGAAGCGATTCTGTTAAAATACGGCGAGCTTGTATTGAAAGGCTTGAACAAATCTTATTTCGAGGGGCAACTGTTGCGTGACGTGCAGTCGCGTTTACAAAAATACGGCGAATTTGAAGTGAAAAAAGCACAATCGACGGTTTATGTAACCCCGAAAAATCAAGCGGCGGCGAACGAAATGGATGCCGCTTGCGTCGAAATGGGCAAGGTGTTCGGCATTGCGGCGTTCTGCCGTGCCGCCGTTGTCGAAAAGGATATCGACGTCATTTTGGAAGCGTTACCCGATTACGTGGCGGACAAATTGCAAAAAGCAAGAACTTTCAAAGTGGAAGCCAAACGCGCCGACAAGACTTTTCCCTTGGACTCGCCGCAAATTTCGAAGCTGTGCGGAAGGAAGCTTTTGGAACGGTTCCATCATTTGCGCGTAGACGTCAAGAATCCCGATGTGACGGTCATCGTCGAGATCCGCGATTTCGCGGCATATTTGCATTGTGACGCCGAAGAAGGGGCGGGCGGTATGCCCTGCGGCTCGGCGGGAAAAGCGTTGCTTCTGCTTTCAGGCGGAATCGACAGTCCCGTCGCGGGCTATCGCATGGCACGGCGCGGTATTACGATCGATGCCTTACATTTTGAAAGCTATCCCTATACCAGCACGCAAGCGCGCGAAAAAGTGATCGAACTTGCCGAGATCATGACCGATTATTGCGGCGATATTTATTTGAATATCGTTTCGGTAACGCATATTCAAGAAGTTTTGCGCGATACGTGTCGCGAAGAATACTTTACTTTGCTTTTGCGCCGCTTTATGATGCGCATTGCCGAACGGGTCGCACTTCGCTACGGGTGCGGCGCGCTTATCACCGGCGAAAGCGTCGGACAAGTGGCAAGTCAAACGATTCCCGCCCTTACCGTTACCAACGACGTCGTCGAAACACTTCCGATCTTGCGTCCGCTTATCGCAAGCGATAAAGAAGAGATCGTTCGTCTTGCGCGAAAGATCGGAACGTTCGAAACGTCGATCTTGCCTTATGAGGACTGCTGTACCGTCTTTACGCCCAAGCATCCCGTCACAAATCCGGAACTTGCTAAGCTTATCGAAGAAGAAAAGAAATTGGACGTCGAAGCATTGGTCGAAGAAGCCCTTGCCACGCGCACTTGCGAAAAGTTGGAAAGAAGGTAAAACGAGCATGAACGATTGGGAAAACACGCAGTCGATCGCGGCACATTTGGTTGAACTTTTACGGCAACGGGATCGCACCGTTGCGACTTGCGAATCGTGTACCGGCGGTCTAATTTCGAAATCGATCACCGACATAGCGGGTAGCTCTGCTGTGTTCGGGTACGGCGTTTGCACCTATGCCAACCAAGCAAAAGAAAAGTTGCTCGGCGTAAAGCATGAAACATTGGAACGCTACGGTGCCGTTTCCGAACAAACGGCAATCAAGATGGCAAAAGGTATGTTGGCGCTGTCAAACGCAGACGTTGCCGTGTCGACGACCGGGATTGCCGGTCCCGACGGCGGAACCGACGAAAAGCCTGTCGGGCTCGTTTATTCGGCAATCGCTTGCCGCGACGGGTATCTGCGCTGTAACAAGCTTTTACTCGGCACGATCGACAACGCTTGCCGCCGTACGATCCGCGAAGAAGCCTGCCGCAAAGCCCTGCTGTCGGTAATCGAATATCTCGAAAACGATCGGGGAAGCGGAGCGTGAATATGAACGAATTGTACGACGCTTTATGCGAACTTTGCGCAACACAACCGCAAAAAATCATACTCAGCAACCCGAAATCGCCGTCATCGGAGCTGAAACGGGCGGTCATTCTGCCCGCCTCCGACGGGTATCGTTTGGAACGCTTTACCGAGAAGCAAGCCTTTCACGAATCTTTCACGGCACAAGAGCTTCCGCAAAAACTTTGTGATTTCATGACCGAACACTTTCGGCAATGCAATGCCGTGTGTGTCGGTTTTGATTACGAATTGAAACTTTCGAAAAAAGGAAAATTGCTCAAGAATCGACGCAAAACCGATACGACCGCACAAGCTCCGTCCGAGCATAACCGCAAAAAGAATTACCTCTTGTCGGAGGGAATTTTCGTACCCGCTCTATATGAGCTGGGCGTTATGACGGCGGACGGAAAGATCGTCGCGGCAAAATACGACAAATTCAAGCAGATCAACCGTTTTATCGAATGTATCGACGACGCCTTGAAACACGAAGAACGAGAAACGTTGGAAATCGTCGATTTCGGTTGCGGAAAAAGCTACTTGACCTTTGTCCTCTACTATTACTTGACCGAAATACGCAAAAAGAGCGTGCATATCGTGGGTCTGGACCTAAAGCGCGACGTTATCGAAAAATGTGAAAAAATCGCCGAGAAGTATCGCTGCGATCGATTGGAATTTCAATGCTGCGATATCAAAGACTATTGCCCGCAAACGCCGCCCGATATGGTGGTCACGTTGCATGCATGCGATACCGCGACCGATTACGCTTTATATAACGCGATTTGCTGGCAAGCAAGCTACATTTTTTCGGTGCCTTGCTGTCAGCATGAATTGAATCAAACGGCACATTGCGAAGATTTGCGATTTATGAACGATTACGGGATTTTGCGCGAGCGTATGTGCGCGCTGGCTACCGACGCGGTTCGGG